>JAPSIP010000399.1 GCA_031178645.1 Paracoccus sp. (in: a-proteobacteria)
AATCGTCACGCTGTTCAGGGGGCACATGCAGCAGGACCGGCACCTCCTGGGCCACGGCTTGGGCGATCACGCTGCGAAAGCCGCGGCCGATGGCCTCTTGCCGGCCGAACTTGGGCAGGATCAGCAGTTCCGCCCCCGCCAGCCGGGCCGAGACCCGCGCCGCCGCCATCTCCAGCGCGCCGGGATCCAGCCGGCAGCCGCTGGACCCGCCCCCCAGCGACTGGGATATGCGGATCGGCATGTCCTCTTCGCCGATGACCAGAACATCCATGTCGCAGGCGCAGTCGGCGCCCCGGTCCGTGTTGACCTGCACGGCCCCGGCCAGCCGCAGCCCCGCATCGGCAAGGCTTGCCGTCAGGCGGGCCAGGATCCGGTCGGCCTCGCCGGGCGGGGCGTCGTCTTCAAGGCTGAACCATCCCAGCATTGCCGTCATACCCCGCTGTCCAGGGCGAATTTCATCAGCCCGTTGATGCCGTCCACGCCCAGCTTCTTCTTCAGCGCCGACGAAGTATTGGCCGCCGTCTTGTAGCTGACTTCCAACTCGTCCGCGATGGCCTGCAGGCTGAAGCCCCGGCCGATCAGGGCCAAAACCTGCCGCTCGCGGTCCGACAACGCCCCCAGCGGATCGGCCGAAGCCCCCGCCCGCAGCGTGGCAAGCGCCATCGCGTGCTTGGGCGACAGATAGAATTCGCCCGTTTCCAGAACCCGCACCGCCTCGCGGAAATCGGCAGGGGGCGCGTTCTTGGACAGGAACCCCTGTGCGCCCGCCTGCAGGGCACGGGCGGCAAAGCCGGCCTGGTCGTTCATCGAGAAGATCAGGATCCGCGCATCGGGCGCGGCGTCGCGCAAGGGCGTCACCAGATCCAGCCCCCCCGCCCCCGGCAGGCTGATGCCCAGGACGATCAGGTCCGGCGCATCGCCGTCCGACAGTTGCGCCAGGGCATCCTCGCCCGACATGGCCTGGCCGATCCGGTCGTATCCCAGATCGCGCAAAAGGCGGTTCGCGCCCAGGTGGGTGATCGGGTGGTCGTCGATGACAAGCGCGGATTTCATCTGGTCTTGGCCTTCATTCCACCTGCGGCAGCGGCAGGCTGGCGCTGATGGTGGTTCCCCCCGCCCCCGAGGACAAGGTCAAATCGCCGCCCAGCAAGGTGATGCGTTCGCGCATCCCGGTCAAGCCGGTGCCTTCGCGGCTGTCCGGGGCCATGCCCCGGCCGTCGTCGGACAGCACCATCCGCCAATGCGCGGGGTCGGTCCAAAGCCGCACGGTGACGCGTTCAGCCCCGGCATGGCGCAAGGCATTGGTGGTGCCTTCCTGCAGGATGCGGAACAGTGTCAGGGCGGTGGCCTCATCCGGTTCGGGCAGGCCAGGGGCCAGGTCCAGGTCGATATCCAGATCCGGAAAGCGCCGCCCCAGGTCGGCCACGTAATCCCCCAGGACCGTCGCCAGCGGCAACTGCCCGATCGCCATCGGCCGCAGGTCGCCCAGCAGGGCGCGGTTCACGCGGGCGATTTCCTCGGCGATCTGGGAAATGGCCTGGGCATGGGTTTCGATGGCGGGCGTGGTTGCGGCCTCGCGCAGGGCGTCTGCCTCGACCCGCAGGCCGAACAGGCAGGGACCCATCTCGTCATGAAGGTCGCGGGCGACCGCCTTGCGTTCCTCGTCGCCGCGCGTCACCACGCGGCGTTGCA
>JAPSIP010000400.1 GCA_031178645.1 Paracoccus sp. (in: a-proteobacteria)
CAAAAGACCCAAGACCCCGCCTTCCAAAAAAGGCGGTCATGATTCTTGCCTAAGCGGGCCCACGCGCATGTAAGCCGGGGCATATAGGGCATGGCGCCCGAAAAGGAAAGACCGAAAAGAACGGCTTGGAATCAGCGGTCCCGGAACTGGGCTTCGCGCTTTTCCAGGAATGCGGCCATGCCTTCCTTCTGATCCTCGGTCGAGAACAGCGCCTGGAAGTTGCGCCGCTCGAACAGGATGCCTTCGGTCATGCTGGTTTCATAGGCGCGGTTGACGGATTCCTTTGCGGCCTTGACCGAGATCTGGGATTTCTCGGCGATCTTGCGGGCGGCCGCCATGGCCTCGGGGATCAACTTGGCGGCGGGGACCACGCGGCTGACCAGGCCCGACCTCTCGGCCTCGGCCGCGTCCATGAAGCGGCCGGTCAGGTGCATGTCCATGGCTTTCGACTTGCCCACGAATCGGGTCAGGCGCTGCGTGCCGCCGATGCCCGCGATGACGCCCAGGTTGATTTCCGGCTGGCCAAATTTCGCGGTGTCGGATGCGATGATGAAATCGCAGATCATCGCCAGCTCGCATCCCCCGCCCAGGGCATAGCCGCTGACGGCGGCGATGATCGGCTTGCGGATGCGGGTGATGGCATCGATCCTGGCGCCGAACAGGTCCTCGTCATAGGCGTCGACAAAGGTCTTGGTCGCCATTTCCTTGATGTCGGCGCCGGCGGCGAAGGCTTTCTCGCTGCCGGTCAGCACGACGCAGCGGATCTTGTCGTTGCGGTCGGCATCCGCCAGGGCCTGGCCCAGTTCGGTGATCAGCGCGGTGTTCAGCGCGTTCAGCGCCTCGGGGCGGTTCAGCCGGATCAGGGCGACGCTGTCCTCGATCTCGACGATGATGGTTTCATAGGCCATGGGCTGCGTCCCGTTGCAAAAGCGTTTCGCCGGACCCTATCAAACCTGCGGCGGGAAAGCCAAGCGCGCTACCGCTGGCAGCCGGGGCAGAAGAAGCTGGACCGCCCGCCCTGCACGATCCGCCGGACCGTGCCCGCGCAGCCGGGGGTGGGGCAGGGCGCGCCTTCGCGGTCATAGACGCGGAAGCTGTGCTGGAAATAGCCCAGCTCGCCACTGGCCTGGCGGTGGTCGCGCAGGGACGACCCGCCTGCCGCGATGGCATCGGTCAGCACGTCGCGGATATGGCCGACAAGGGCGGCGATCCGCGCGGCCCCGATGCGCCCGGCCGCGCGGCGCGGGTCGATGCCCCCACGGTGCAGCGCTTCGGAGACATAGATGTTGCCCAGGCCCGCCACGATCCGCTGGTCCAGCAGCGCCTGCTTGACCGGCACCCTGCGGCCCGCAAAGGCCGCCGCCAGATAGGCGGGCGTGAAGCCCTCGTCGAACGGCTCCGGCCCCAGGTGGTCCAGCAGCGGATGGGCCGACCCCTCGCGGATCAGATCCACCATGCCGAAGCGGCGGGCATCGTTGAAGGTGATCGTGCTGCCCCCGTCCGTCATCAGCACCACATGATCGTGGCGCGGCAGGATCGCCGGGTCACGATGGAAGTCGCCCAACGAACCCCCCTGGACCAGCATCCGCCCGGACATGCCCAGGTGCATCAGCAGCGTGCCGCCTCGGTCCAGGTCGGCCAGCAGGTATTTCGACCGACGCCGCAGGGCGGTGACCGTGGCC
>JAPSIP010000401.1 GCA_031178645.1 Paracoccus sp. (in: a-proteobacteria)
CGCCGATCCGCTGGCGCAACTGAACTGGGACGAAGGCGATTTCGCGGCCATCACCCGGATGATCTGCGACATGGCGGCGGATCTGTCGGCCCCGGTGGTATCCTGCCTGGAAGGTGGCTATGATCTGGCGGCCCTGGGCCGGTCCGCCCGCGCCCATGTCCAAGTCCTGCTGGAGGCCCAAGAATGAACGACATCGCGACCATGAGCTTCGAGGAAGCCATGAAGGAACTTGAGGCCACGGTGGGCAAGCTGGAAACCGGGGATGCGTCCCTGGACGAATCGATCCGCCTTTACGAACGCGGCGCAGCCCTGCGCCAGCATTGCGAAAAACGCCTGCGCGAGGCCGAGGACCGGGTGGAGAAGATCACCCTTGCGGCCAATGGCCAGCCCACGGGGACGGAACCGGCCGAGGGGCTGTGATGCAGGCACGGCTTACGGCGGTAAGGACCCAGGTCCAGGCCGCGCTTGACCGCGCGATTGGCGATCTGCCCCCCGGGGAATTGCGCGACGCGATGGGCTATGCCTGCAATGGCGGCAAGCGCATCCGGGCCTTCCTGGTGATGGAATCCGCGCGCCTTCATGGCGTGCCAGATGATGCCGCGCTGCCCGTGGCGGCGGCGGTCGAGGCGCTGCACGCCTATTCCCTGGTTCATGACGACCTGCCCGCGATGGACGACGACGACCTGCGGCGCGGCCAGCCGACGGTTCATGTGAAATGGTCCGAGGCGACCGCGATCCTGGCAGGCGATGCGCTGCAATCGCTGGCCTTCGGTCTGCTGGCCGACCCGGCCATCGGCGATCCGGCTGCCCGCGTGCGCCTGGTCGCGGCCTTCGCACAGGCCGTCGGCGGGGCGGGGATGGTCTGGGGCCAGGCCCTGGACATCGAGGCCGAAACCGCCGCCACCCCGCTGACGCTGGACCAGATCACCCAGTTGCAGGGCGGCAAGACCGGCGCCTTGATCCGCTTTTCGGCCCTGGCCGGGCCGCTGATCGCAGATGCCGATCCCGCGCCCCTGGCGGCTTACGCCGAGGCCCTGGGCCTTGCCTTCCAGATCGCCGACGACATCCTGGACGTGACCGGAAACGAAGATGTGACCGGCAAGCGCGTCGGCAAGGACGTGGCGGCGGGCAAGGCCACTTTCGTGTCCCTGCTGGGCCTCGATGGCGCCCGGTCCGAGGCCGCGCGCCTTGTCGCGGCAGGCGACGCAGCCCTTGCGCCCTATGGCGAGGCCGCTGCAAACTTGCGCCAATTGGCGCGTTTCGTTATCGAGCGCGACACCTGAACGACGC
Source organism: Paracoccus sp. (in: a-proteobacteria) (assembly GCA_031178645.1). Classification (GTDB taxonomy): domain Bacteria; phylum Pseudomonadota; class Alphaproteobacteria; order Rhodobacterales; family Rhodobacteraceae; genus Paracoccus. The sequence continues at coordinate 1,291 of JAPSIP010000401.1, forward strand.
CCGCCCCTGCAATCTTTCGCCCGAAGGGCCAGCCGATGACCGACCTGACCAAGACGCCGATCCTCGACCGGGTCAAGCTGCCCTCGGACATGAAGTCGCTTGGCGACCGTGAACTGCACCAGCTTGCCGACGAGTTGCGGTCGGAAACCATCAGCGCGGTCAGCGTCACCGGCGGGCATCTGGGCGCGGGCCTGGGCGTGGTGGAACTGACCGTGGCGCTGCACGCGGTCTTTGACACGCCGCGCGACAAGATCATCTGGGACGTGGGCCACCAGTGCTATCCCCACAAGATCCTGACCGGCCGCCGCGACCGCATTCGCACGCTGCGCATGGGCGGCGGGCTGGCGGGGTTCACCAAGCGCACAGAAAGCCCCTATGATCCCTTCGGCGCG
>JAPSIP010000402.1 GCA_031178645.1 Paracoccus sp. (in: a-proteobacteria)
CCAGGTGCCGCCGCTTCTGGCCGGATGGACGCCCCCCCTGGTCGGCGGGCTTCTGGCCATGGCGCTGATCCTTGCGCGGGAGGACGGATGACACGGCGCGTGCTGAAAGCCTGTAGCCTGGGACTGAGGTTGGCCATTCTGCCCGGCTTGGCCCTTGCGCAGACCATGCTGCCCCAGGATCCGGGCCTGGGCGCGGGCGGCATGGGCGGAACCGCCCCCTTGTGGAGCGACGAGGCAGCCCTTGCCCCCACCGCCGCTCCGCTGGGCAACACGGTTCTGGGCGACCGGACCCCCGGCGCCGCTGCCCTGAAGGCGGTGGATCCCGATGCCGACGTGACCCTGCCTGGTCGCGATCCCGGCGGGGCACAGGACGACGCGGCGACGGTGCTGGCCGACAGCATGGTCCTGCAGGGCGACCGCACGCTGATCGCGGCGGGCGGCGTGGTGGTCTGGTACCAGGGCGCCCGACTGGTCGCGTCGCGCATCGTCGTGGACGGCGCCTCGGGCAACCTGACGATCGAGGGGCCGATCCACCTGTCCCGCCCCGGCGCCGCCAATCCCGAGGAGGAAGCCGTGCTGGTGGCCGATTCGGGCCAGCTTGATCGCGAATTGCAGGACGGCATCATCCGCGGCGCCCGGCTGGTCCTGGCCCGCGAATTGCAGCTTGCCGCGACCGAACTGACCCGGACGGGCAACGGGCGGATGACCAACCTGCGCAACGTGGTCGCGTCATCCTGCCAGATTTGCGCCAGCGACCCCACGCCCCTGTGGGAAATCCGCGCCCGCGCCATCACCCATGACGCCGAAACCCGGCTGATCACCTTTGACTACCCCCGGTTCCGTGCCCTTGGCATCCCGCTGGCCGCGGCGCCCTTCGCCCTGACCGCGCCCGATCCCACGGTTGAACGCCGGACGGGCTTTCTGCGGCCCGAGTTCCGGACCACCTCGGGCCTGGGATTCGGGGTGAAGCTGCCCTATTTCGTGACGCTGGGCGATCAGGCCGACGTGACGGTCACGCCCTATGTCTCGGCCAGTCGGACGCGGACGCTGGAACTGCGCTATCGGCAGGCTTGGTCGAACGCGGTCACGGAATGGAACGGCGCCATCACCCGCGACGACATCCGCCCGGGCGAGACGCGGGGCTATGTCTTCGGCAATGCCCTGGTGGACCTGCCGCGCGGCTACCGGCTGGGCGTGCAGCTTCAGGCGGCTTCCGACCGGGGCTATCTTCTGGACTATGACATCACCGAGGCCGACCGGCTGTGGAGCGGCTTCACGCTTGAACGCATCACCCGCGACAAGCTGTTCTTCGGGCGGGTCGGAAACTATCACTCGCTGCGCGACGACGAGGACAACAGCACCTCGCCCGCGCAGGTGGCCGACGTGCTGTGGCAGCGGCGCTTTACCCCCGACTATATCGGCGGGCAGGGGCTTCTGGAATGGTCGGTCCATGCCCATCGCCGACCGTCCGACCAGGACGAATTGGGCCGCGACATGGCCCGCGCCTCGGTCGGCCTCAACTGGCGGCGCAGCGAGATCCTGCCGGGCGGCGTGGTGGGCGCGGCCCTTGCCGGGATCGACGCGGACATCTATCGCATCGCGCAGGACAGCCGCTATGACGATGTGGTGACCCGCGCGGACCCCATGGTCGGCGTCGAGCTGCGCTGGCCGCTGATCGGCGG
>JAPSIP010000067.1:0-1732 GCA_031178645.1 Paracoccus sp. (in: a-proteobacteria)
CGATATCCATACGCATGATTACGACGTGGTCGTGGTGGGCGCCGGGGGCGCCGGTCTGCGGGCGACGCTGGGCATGGCCGAACAGGGCCTGCGCACGGCCTGCGTGACCAAGGTCTTCCCGACGCGGTCCCATACCGTCGCGGCGCAGGGCGGCATTGCCGCGTCGCTGTCGAACATGGGGCCGGACAACTGGCAATGGCACATGTACGACACCGTCAAGGGGTCGGACTGGCTGGGCGACACGGACGCGATGGAATACCTCGCACGAGAGGCGCCCAAGGCCGTCTACGAGCTGGAACATTACGGCGTACCCTTCAGCCGGACCGAGGAAGGCAAGATCTACCAGCGCCCCTTCGGCGGCCACACCACCGAATATGGTGAAGGCCCCCCGGTGCAGCGCACCTGCGCCGCAGCCGACCGGACCGGCCATGCGATCCTGCACACGCTTTACGGCCAGTCCCTGAAGAACAACGCGGAGTTCTTCATCGAATACTTCGCCATCGACCTGATCGTCACGGACGGCGCCTGCACCGGCGTTGTCTGCTGGAAGCTGGACGACGGCACCATCCACGTCTTCAACGCCAAGATGGTCGTGCTGGCCACGGGCGGCTATGGCCGGGCTTATTTCAGTGCGACATCCGCCCATACCTGCACCGGCGACGGCAACGGCATGGTGGCGCGGGCGGGCCTGCCCCTGCAGGACATGGAGTTCGTGCAGTTCCACCCGACCGGCATCTATGGCTCGGGCTGCCTCATCACCGAGGGCGCGCGGGGCGAGGGCGGCTACCTGACCAACAGCGAGGGCGAGCGTTTCATGGAACGCTATGCGCCGACCTACAAGGACCTGGCGTCCCGTGACGTGGTTTCCCGCTGCATCACCATCGAGATCCGCGAAGGCCGCGGCGTCGGTCCCGACAAGGACCATATGTTCCTGAACCTGATGCACCTGCCGCCCGAGGCCCTGGCCGAACGCCTGCCCGGCATCAGTGAATCGGCCAAGATCTTCGCCGGCGTCGATGTGACCAAGCAGCCGATCCCGATCCTGCCGACGGTCCACTACAACATGGGCGGCATCCCCACGAACTATTGGGGCGAGGTTCTTGCCCCGACCGCCGACAACCCGGATGGAATCTTCCCCGGCCTGATGGCCGTGGGAGAGGCGGGCTGCGCGTCCGTGCATGGCGCGAACCGCCTTGGCTCGAACTCGCTGATCGACCTTGTGGTGTTCGGCCGCGCCGCTGCGATCCGGGCGGGGCAGGTGATCGACCGCGAAAGCCACGTTCCCTCGACCAACCAGGCCTCGGTCGACCAGGCGCTTGGGCGTTTTGACGGGCTGCGCTATGCCCAGGGCAACGTTCCGACTGCCGAACTGCGGCTGGAAATGCAGCGCACGATGCAGGCGGACGCGGCGGTGTTCCGCACCGACAAGACCCTGGCCGAGGGCGCCGAGAAGATGACGGCGATTGCCGCCAAGATGGACGACATCAAGGTGACCGACCGCAGCTTGATCTGGAACAGCGACCTGATGGAAACGCTGGAACTGACCAACCTGATGCCCAACGCGCTTGCGACCATTATCGCTGCCGAGGCGCGCAAGGAAAGCCGGGGCGCCCATGCGCATGAAGACTGGCCCGAGCGGGACGACGCCAACTGGCGCAAGCACTCGCTTGCATGGGTGGATGGAAACGCGGTTAAACTGGACTACCGCCCCGTCCATCTGGACCCTTTGACC
>JAPSIP010000067.1:1742-7751 GCA_031178645.1 Paracoccus sp. (in: a-proteobacteria)
GAAGAGGATGGCGGGATCGACCTGAAGAAGATTGCTCCCAAGAAAAGGGTTTATTGATGCGCTTCCAGACTTTCGCCGCCCTGGGCCTTGCCGCCGCCGCCTTGGCAGGCTGCGTGGCCCCGGTCCCGCCCGCGACCACCGTCACCGTGCCCCCCGCGGTCGTCACCACGCCGACCGTGCTGGACGCGGCCTCGCGTCAGGTTGCCCGGACCGTCATCAACGCCGAGATGGAAAAGCGCCTGCCCGGCGCCAATGTCGCGCCCTATACCGACTGCGTCGTCAACAACGCCACCACGGCGGAACTGATCGACATCGCCCAGGCCTCGCGCGCGGGCGTTTCCGGCACGGCGGACAGCGTGGCGGCCATCGTCTCGCGCCCGGCGACCACGCAGTGCATCGCTGCGGCGGCACGCACGGCCTGATGTGATGCGCGCGCGGGCGGGATATCTGGCCTTGGCCCTTGTCGGAACGGTTGCCGCCTGCGGCCCCGTCCCGGTCGAGCAGGCCGAGGCGACTTGCCTGCGCGATGCCGAAATGGCCGTCCGCCCGCAGACCAACGTGGCGGTCGGCATCGGCACCGGATCGTCGGGCACGCGGGGCTTTGGCAGCGTGTCGGTCGATCTGTCCGGCGACTACCTGATGGGGCGCGACCCGTCGCAGGTTTATGACCGCTGCGTGCAGCGCCGGTCCGGCCAGCCTCCGCGCCGGCCGCTGACCGACCAGCCAGGCTGGACAGGCTAGATCATGGCGGAACAGGCACGGGAAGGGCAGGGGGCGCGGCGCCTGGTCGTTCATCTGGGCGTCCAGAAGACCGGCAGCACCTCGATCCAGCGGCACCTGCGCCGCAATGCCGATGCCTTGGCGGGTCAGCTTGCCGTGCGCACGCCCGAGGAAGGTTCGCCCATGCGCCCGCTGGGCCGCGCCGCGGTCGCCTTCAGCCTGAACCCGTCTGATGACCGCGCGCAGGCCTTGCGGCTGGCCTTCCGGGACGTGCTGGACGCCTTGCCCGCAAACAAGGTGCCGGTCCTGATCAGCCACGAGAACCTGGCGGGCGCCATGCCCGGCAACGGCGGCGAGACGCGGCTTTATCCCGCGCTTCCGCAGATCGCCGCACTGCTGATGGCCGAGGCCCGCGAATTCGCGACCGATTTCGTGATCTACACGCGCAGCCGGAAAAGCTGGCGTCCCTCGGTCTGGGCGCAGGCGGTGCGGACCGACGGTTATACCCGCAGCCTGCTTGAATTCGAGGCCGAGACTGCCGATCTTCCAGGCTGGGGCGACCTGGTCCGCCGCATGACCGCCGAGACCGGCGATCGCGTGACCCGCTTCCGGCTGGAGGATGAGACGGATCCCCTGCGCCCCGGCCGCCAGCTTCTGCGCCATGCCGGCCTGGACGAGGTGACGATCGACGCGCTTCAGCCGCTGGACGGGCCGACGAACAACCGCCTCAACGACGGGGCGACGGAATTCTTGCGCAGGCTGAACGGCCTGTCGCTGAACCCCCACGCGCATGGCCGGATCGTCGATCTGGTCGCGCGCGCGGAACATCTTTTCGCGGCGGATGCGTCGCCCGAAGGCACTTCCTGAGAGGAGCACCCAATGGTCCAGTTCACCCTGCCCAAGAACAGCCAGATCCGGGTCGGCAAGACCTGGCCCGCGCCGGCAGGCGCGACCAATGTCCGCAAGTTCAAGATTTATCGCTGGGATCCCGATACCGGGGAAAACCCGCGGCTGGACACCTATTTCGTCGACCTGGACAAGTGCGGGCCGATGATCCTGGACGCGCTGATCAAGATCAAGAATGATATCGACCCGACGCTGTCCTTCCGCCGGTCCTGCCGCGAGGGGATCTGCGGGTCCTGCGCGATGAACATCGACGGCGGCAACCACCTGGCCTGCATCTATGGCATCGACGAGGTGAAGGGCGACGTGTCGATCTATCCGCTGCCGCATATGCCGGTGGTCAAGGATCTGGTGCCGGACCTGACGCATTTCTATGCCCAGCTTGCATCCGTGAACCCCTACCTGATCACCAAGTCGCCCACGCCCGGCAAGGAATGGAAGCAGTCCATCGAGGACCGCAAGAAGCTGGACGGGCTGTATGAATGCATCCTGTGCGCATCCTGCTCGACCTCCTGCCCGTCCTACTGGTGGAACGGCGACCGCTACCTGGGCCCGGCCGCGCTGCTGAACGCCTATCGCTGGATCATCGACAGCCGCGACGAGGCCACGGGCGAGCGGCTGGACGAGCTGGAGGATCCCTTCAAGCTGTATCGCTGCCACACGATCATGAACTGCACCAACACCTGCCCGAAAGGGTTGAACCCCGCCAAGGCGATTGCGTCGATCAAGCACATGATGGTTGACCGGATGGTGTGATGGCACCGCTTGGGGGACTTCACGTCCCCCAGACCCCCTGTGGGATATTTGCACCAAAGTGAAAGGGCCAGAGGTTTTGCCTCTGGCCCTTTTCTTGATGCGCGTCGTCAGGTGGCGTCAGCCTTCGACTTTTGTGAAATCCGCGATCTGCTGGCCTGCGGCGCGGATGCGGTGCAGCAGGTTCAGGCGGTTGCGGCGGACGATCTGGTTGTCGGTGTTGACCTGCACGGCCTCGAAGAAGGCGTCAATGGGTGCCCGCAGGGCGGCAATGGCGGTCATGGCGGCCGGGAAGTCCTCGGCCTTGATCGCTGCCTTAATCGCCGGTTCGGCGGTGTCGAGGGCGATGAAGAGCGCGCGTTCCTGATCGGTTTCGGCAAACTTCATGTCGGCGCCGAAGCTGTATTCGACGCCGTCCTTTTCCTCGGCCTGGGCCAGGATGTTACCTGCGCGCTTGAGGCCCTGGGTCAGGTTCTTTCCGTCGTCAGTCTGCAGCATGGTGTTCAGCGCCGTGGCCCGGTTCACCACCAGCACGAGGTCGTCATTGCCGGGCTGCGCCAGCACGGCGTCGATGATGTCGTGGCGGATCCCTTGGTCGCGGAGATAGACCTTGAGGCGGTCGTGGAGGAAGGAGAGGAGGTCGGCAGTAGTATTGATACCCCAAGGCTCATGTTTGCCAAGACCTTGAACCCCACTGTCGGGATCCTCCGGCACTATCCTTGCTTCCATGCGAGTGCGCGCTTCCGTCGCAAGGTCATTTGGCAATACTTCTAGATCAGCAATCTGCCCTTCGAAGCCGCGCATTTGCATTTGGCCAAATAGACTTCTAATCTGCGCGCCTACGTTTTGAGCGAGATTAAGCCTCGCTCTATTTCCTAGCACTAATCGAATAACGCCCAGTGCCGCACGCCGTAGCGCGAAGGGATCCTTCGACCCGGTTGGTTTCTCATCAATCGCCCAAAAGCCAGCTAAGGTGTCAATCTTGTCGGCCAGCGCCACCGCCACTGACACCGGCGCAGTCGGCACATCATCCGACGGCCCAAGCGGCGAGTAGTGGTCGCGGGCGGCGTCGGCCACTGCCGCAGCCTCACCCGCGGCCAACGCGTAGTAGCGGCCCATCGTGCCTTGCAGTTCGGGGAATTCGCCGACCATGGCGCTGCGGAGGTCCAGCTTGGCAAGCTTTGCGGCCTTTTCGGCTTGGTCCGCATCGGCACCGACCAGCGGGGCAATTTCGCGAGCCAAGGCGGCGATGCGGGCAATGCGGTCGGCTTGGCTGCCCAGCTTGTTGTGGAAGGTGACGGACTTCAGGCCCTCCGCCCAAGCCCCCATCCCCGCTTTCGCCTCTCGCAGGTCGTTTTCCCAGAAGAACGCCGCGTCCGACAGCCGCGCAGCCAGCACCCGCTGGTTCCCGGCCAGGATCGTTGCGCCGTCGTCGGGGGTTTCGATGTTGGCGACGGTGACGAAGCCCTCGATCCGGCCCGTTTTCGGGTTGCGGGCCGAGAAGAACTTCTGGTGTTCCTTCATCGAGGTTTGCAGAACCTCGGGCGGCAGGTCCAGGAAGCGTTCCTCGATCACGCCCATCAGGGGGACGGGCCATTCGACAAGGCCCGCGACCTCGGACAGCAAGGCGTCGTCCGGGACGATCTGCCAGCCGCGCGCGAAGGCGAGGTTTTCGGCGCCTTGGCGGATCGCCTCTTCTCGTTCGTGGCTGTCGAGGATCACATGGGCGCGGCGGAGTTTCGCGGCATAGTCATCGAAGCCGGTGACGGTGAAGGCGTCGGGCGACAGGAAGCGGTGGCCGCGCGTGGTGTCGCGGGCGGTGATGCCCTCGACCGTCAGGGGCACGACGGTTGCGCCAGCCTCGTCCGACAGCAGGCAGATGATCGAATGCAGCGGGCGCACCCACCGCAGCGTGCCCGCGCTCCACCGCATCGACTTGGGCCAGGGGAAGTTGCGGATGGTGGCGTCCAGCACCTCGGCCACGATCTCGGATGCGGGGCGGCCGGGCTTTTCGATCGTGGCGAACCAGACCTGACCCTTCTTGTCATCGCGGGCTGTGAGTTGGTCGCGGGTCAGGCCGGTGGAGCGGAGAAAGCCTTCAAGCGCGGCCTCGGGCGCGTCCGTGCGGGGGCCCTTGCGTTCCTCGCGCGTGGTGGGGCTGTTGGCGGTAAGGCCCTCGACCGTCAGGGTCAGGCGGCGGGGGGTGCTGAAGGCGCCGGCCGACGCATAGGTCAGCCCGGCGTTCACCAGCCCGTCGGTCACAAGCTTCTTCAGATCCTCGCGGGCGCGGGCCTGCATCCGGGCGGGGATTTCCTCGGAGAACAGTTCGATCAACAGGTCGGGCATCAGTCCATCACTCCGCGTTCCGGGGTCTTGTCGTTGTATTGGTGCCAGCCATAGACGCGGCCATCGGGATAGATCGCCAGAATGCGGTCCACGTCGGGGCGGATCTCGGCCTGGCCCAGGACGGCCTGCGCGGCGCCGGATTCAAGGTCGGCAGACAACTGGCCGTGGTCGAAGCAGTCGAACCAGCCCGGCGCGCCGAGCGGCGTAGCGCCCTCGAACGGGACGGGTTCGGCGGGCTGCTGGGCCAGCACCGCGCAGGCCCGCCAGCGCAGCGGAGAACTGTCGGCGTCAATGCCCTGGAAGTCGCGAACCGGCAGGGTGGCGGGGCCGGTGGCGGTCTGGACGGTGATCATGTCGGCGGCGGGGATGCGGCCGTAGAAGTGGTGTTCCTGCAGATACCACATGCCCCCGCCCGCAATGGCCCCGATGGCCAGCAGCCCGATGCCGACGATCTTGCCGTTCATGCCTGGGCGGCCTCGGTTGTCACGAACAGGTCGGCGCAGGCCTTGGCCAGGGCCCGGACGCGGCCGATATAGGCCTGGCGTTCCGTGACCGAGATCACGCCGCGCGCGTCCAGCAGGTTGAAGATGTGGCTGGCCTTGATGGCCTGGTCATAGGCCGGGTGCGCCATGGGGATCGTCCGGCCCGCGCTGTCCACAGGGTCGGCGGCGAGGATGCGGGCGCATTCGGCCTCGGCATCCTTGAAGTGCTGGAACAGTGTGTCGGTGTCGGCTTGGTCGAAGTTCCAGCGGGAATATTCACGCTCGGTCTGGCGGAAGATGTCGCCGTAAGACAGGGGGATCGGCGCGTCGGGGTCATTGAAGGGCATGTCCATCACATGCTCGACCCCCAGGACATACATCGCCAGGCGCTCCAGGCCATAGGTCAGCTCGCCCGAGACAGGGCGGCAGTCGTGGCCGCCGACCTGCTGGAAATAGGTGAACTGGCTGACCTCCATCCCGTCGCACCAGACCTCCCACCCCAGACCCCAGGCGCCGAGGGTGGGGGATTCCCAGTCGTCTTCCACGAAGCGGACATCGTGGACCATGGGGTCCAGGCCGATGGCGCGCAGGCTGCCCAGATACAGGTCCTGCAGGTTCGGGGGGCTTGGCTTGATGATGACCTGATACTGGTAATAGTGCTGCAGCCGGTTCGGGTTCTCGCCGTATCGGCCGTCCGTCGGGCGGCGCGAGGGCTGGACATAGGCCGCGGCCCAGGACCGACCGCCCAGGGCGCGCAGCGTGGTTGCCGGGTGGAAGGTGCCCGCCCCGACCTCCATGTCATAGG
>JAPSIP010000403.1 GCA_031178645.1 Paracoccus sp. (in: a-proteobacteria)
CTGAACGTCGATGGAGGCTGGCTTGCACGGTAGGCTGCACCGCGAACCCACGACCAAGGCGGGCATCGTCCACCTGGGCCTCGGCGCCTTCTTCCGGGCACATGGCGCGGTCTATGTGGCCGAGGCCGGGGGCTGGGGCATCACCGGCGTCTCGCTGCAATCGCCCGGCACTCGCGACAAGCTGCACCCGCAGGGCTGGGCCTATACCGCGCTTGAACTGGGGCCGGATGGGGAAAAGCCCCAGGTGGTCACGGTCCTGCGCGACGTGCTGGTCGCGCCGGAAGACCCGCAGGCCGTGCTGGATGTCATGGCCGCGCCGGACACGCATATCGTCAGCCTGACGGTGACGGAAAAGGGCTATTGCCACGAACCCTCGACCGGGCGGCTGAACCGGGACCATCCCGACATCCGGCACGACCTGGAAAACCCGCTGCCGAAATCCGCGCCTGGTTTCCTGGTCCGCGCCCTGGCCCTGCGCCATGCGGCGGGGCTGCCGCCCTTCACCGTGCTCTGCTGCGACAACCTGCCGGAAAACGGCCGCGTCGTGCAGGGCGTGGTCGGGGAACTGGCCCGCCTGATCGACCCGGCCTTGGCCCAATGGATCGAGGCGGAGGGCGCCTTCCCCTCGACCATGGTGGATCGCATCGTTCCGGCCACCACAGCCTCCGATCTTGACCGGCTGGAGGCCGCGACCGGAGACCGCGACGAAGCCCCGGTCATGCACGAGCCCTTCCGCCAGTGGGTTGTCGAGGATCATTTCTGCGGCCCCCGCCCCGCCTTCGAGACGGTCGGCGTGCAGATGGTCGCCGATGTCACGCCATACGAGCACATGAAGCTGCGGATGCTGAACGGCACGCATTCCAGCCTGGCCTATCTAGGTTATCTGGCGGGGTTCGAGACCATCGCCGACACCATGGCCGACACCGCCTTTGCCGGTTTCGTGCGCGGTTTGTGGCGGCATGAGATCATCCCGGCCCTGACGCCCCCGCCCGGCGAGGATCTGGCGGCCTATGCCGATGCGCTTGCCGCGCGCTATGCGAATGGGGCGATCCGGCACCGGACCTGGCAGATCGCGATGGATGGCAGCCAGAAGCTGCCGCAGCGCATCCTTGGCACCATCGCGGAAAGCCGCGCGGCGGGCCGCGCCGTTCCGGGGCTGACCTTGGCCGTGGCCGCCTGGATGCGCTATGCCTCGGGCCGCGATGAAAATGGCGCGGCCATTGAAGTCAAGGATCCCTTCGCCCCGCGCCTTGCGGCGCTGTGGCGCGACGATCCGGCGCTGACGGTGGCGGGTTTCCTGGGTTTGGCCGAGGTGTTCCCGCCCGCGCTGCGCGACGACGCGGGCTTCGCGGCCGACCTGACGGCGGCGCTGTCGGGGCTGATGCAGGACGGGGCGCGGGCGATGGTGGCGGGCGTGAAAGCGGTGGGGTGAAACCCCACCCTACAGGGCCTCGGCCACCAGGGCGCCGCGATGGCGGATGACCTTGCGGCTGAGGTCGTGGCCCGCCGCGATGGCCTTGGCGCAATCCGCGCCCGACAGGATGGCCGCCAGATAGCCAGCGTTGAAGCTGTCGCCTGCGGCGGTGCTGTCCACCGGCGTCTCCGGCGGCAAATCGGTGATGGTGCCCGATCCCTCGGCCCCGCCGAAGCGGATCGGCCCGCC
>JAPSIP010000404.1 GCA_031178645.1 Paracoccus sp. (in: a-proteobacteria)
CTGCAGGATGGCAGGCAGCCAAAGTGTGATGATCGTGGTGACGGTCAGGGCAGTGACACCCAGAAGATCGGACAAGAATTCGCGGGACATGGGCAACTCCTCTCTGTTGCCCATTTGTTCTCATTTTCGGATCGATTCGTAAAGAACATTTTAAGAACTTCTAGCCGACGGCGATCAGGCGGATCGCCTCGTCCTGGCTCATCAGCCACATCAGCATCCGGATCGCCTGCCCCCGCTGGCTTTCCAGCCCCGGATCCTGCTCCAGCAGGTTGCGGGCGTCCTGCCGTGCGACGGCCATCAACCCGGACTGATGTTCCAGATCGGCAATGCGGAACCGCGGCAGCCCGGACTGGGCCGTTCCGATCACGTCGCCCGCGCCCCGCATCTCCAGATCCACCTCGGCGATGCGGAAGCCATCCTCGGTGTCGCGTAGCGTCGTCAGGCGCCGCGCGCCGGTTTCGTTCAGCGGCGGGTGATACATCAGCAGGCAAGTCGAGGCGCCCGACCCCCGCCCCACGCGGCCGCGAAGCTGGTGCAACTGCGCAAGGCCAAAGCTTTCCGCGCGCTCGATCACCATGATCGTCGCCTGGGGGACATCCACCCCGACCTCGATCACGGTCGTGGCAACCAGAAGCTGGGCGCGGCCACTGGCGAAATCCGCCATGGCCGCATCACGCTGATCGGCGGGCATCTGGCCGTGGACCATCCGCACCGTTTCTCCGAACAGGGCGCGCAGCGACTGGAAACGCGCCTCGGCGGCAGTCAGATCCGTGACCTCGCTTTCCTCGACCAGCGGGCAGACCCAATAGGCGCGCGCGCCTTGGTCCAGCACCCGGCGCAGCCGCGCCGTGACCTCGTCCAGGCGCTGATCGCTGATCATCACCGTGGTGATCGGCTGCCGCCCCGGCGGCTTTTCGTCCAGGATCGAGATATCCAGATCGCCATATTGCGTCAGCGCCAGCGATCGCGGGATCGGCGTGGCGGTCATGATCAGCATGTCTGGCGGAACCTGCCCCTTGGCCGAAAGCTCCAGCCGCTGGGCCACGCCGAAGCGGTGCTGTTCGTCGATGATCGCCAGGCGCAGGTCGTGGAAATCGACCCCGCGCTGGAAGACGGCATGGGTGCCGACAAGGATGTCGATGCGACCCTGGACCAGATCACCCAGCAGTTGCGCGCGCAAGTCGCCCTTGTCGCGGCCGGTCAGGGCGGCCAGCCGCACCCCCGCCGCGCGAGCCAGCGGTTCCAGGGCGCGGGCGTGCTGTCGGGCCAGGATCTCGGTCGGCGCCATCAGCACCGCCTGCCCGCCCGCCTCGACCGCCACCAGGGCGGACAGCATGGCGACCAGGGTCTTGCCCGACCCCACATCGCCCTGCAGCAGCCGGTTCATGCGCCGGTCGCTGGCCATGTCGGCGGCTATTTCCCCGACGGCGCGGGTCTGCGCGCCGGTGGGCGGCCAGGGCAGATGGGCCAGGACCGCGCGGCGCAGCCGGCCGTCCCCCTGGCTGGGCCGCCCCTTCAGCCGCCGCCTTTCGCGCCGGACCAGGGCCAGGGTCATCTGATGGGCCAGAAACTCGTCGTAGGCCAGTCGTGCCCGCGCGGGCGCATCCGGCGACAGATCGCGCGGGGACTGCGGATCATGGGCCTGTCGCAGCGCCGTCGCGAA
>JAPSIP010000068.1 GCA_031178645.1 Paracoccus sp. (in: a-proteobacteria)
ATCGGGTCCAGGATATTGCCCAGCACGAAATGGACCAGCAGGCAGGCGAAGCCCACGGCGATGGTGGCGGTCGAATCGCCCGTCAGCACGAAGGCCAGGGCTACCGTGATGCCCCAGGCGATGACCGAGCCGATATTGGGGATGAAGTTCAGCACGAAGGTCAGCAGCGCCATCGCCATCGCTAGTTCCAGACCGGCGACCACATAGATCAGCCAGACCCCTGCGGCGGTCAGCCCGCTGACAAAGGTCTTGACGACCAGATATCGGTTCACCCGGCGCATGATGGACGCCGCGATCAGGCGCACGCGCAGGGCCTGCGTCGGATCGCCGGTCAGGCGTTCGACCTTGATCGGCAGCCAGGCGCGCTCGGCGAACATGAAGCCCACGAACAGGATCACCAGCAGGCTGCCCGACAGCAGCCCCGATGCCTGCCCGGCAAGCGAGCGAAGCCAACCGGTGATGTTGAATTCTGTCAGGGCGGCCAGCAGGCGGGTCTGCGCCTCGGGGCCGAAGCGTTCGATCAGCGTGGTCAGGGCGATCTGCACGGATTCGGTATAGGCGATCGCGCGGCCCACAACCTCGTTCACCTGGGACATGATCGTGGTGGACAGCCAGATCAGCCCAAGGGTGATGCCGATCAGCGCCAGCGTGGTTGCCAGCCAGTTCGGCACCTTCAGCCGGGTCGAGATCGCCTGGATCGCGTCCGAGGTCAGCGAGAACAGGATCACCGCGATCGCCAGGCAGATCAGCACGAAGCGCGCCTGGAACAGCAGGAACAGGACCAGCGAAAAGGCGATGATGCCCAGGAACCCCGTCTGGAGCCTTTGGCGCAGCACATCTTCGCTGGATGGGGTCAAGCTGTCCTCACGTGGAAAAAAGGGCCCGGACAATGCCGGGCCCTGGTTCATGCGTCGGGTGCTTCCTCGGGGTCGCCCTGTTCGGCGATTCGCGCCACCGAGACGACCTCCTCGCCCGCGGCGGTGCTGAAGACCCTGACGCCGCCCGCACTGCGCGACCGGAAGCTGATCCCGTCCACCGGCACCCGGATCGACTGCCCGGTCGAGGTCGCCAGCATGATCTGGTCGTCCATTTCCACCGGGAAGCTGGCAACCAGGGCGCCGCCGCGCATGGCCTTGTCCATCGCCATCACCCCTTGGCCGCCGCGCCCGCGCACCGGGTAATCGTGGCTGGAACTGATCTTGCCAGCGCCCTTGGTGGTGATGGTCAGGATCAGATCCTCGGCCGCCGACATTTCGGCATAGCGTTCCTGGGTCACCGCGCCTTCGGCCACGGCTTCCTCGTCCTCGTCGGCCTCGGCCCCGTCGTCCAGGGCGCCTTCGACGGCGCGGCGCATCTTCAGATAGGCGGCGCGTTCGGCCGGATCGGCCTCGAAGTGGCGGATCACCGACATGCTGACCACGCGGTCGCCATCGGCCAGCCGGATGCCCCGGACGCCTGTGGAATCGCGGCCCTTGAAGACGCGAACGTCGGTCGTGGGGAAGCGGATCGCCCGGCCAAGCGCCGTGACCAGCATAACGTCGTCATCGGTCGTGGCCATGCGCACGCCTACCAGTTCCACCCCGTCAGGCAGCTTCATGGCGATCTTGCCATTCGACTTGACGTTGGTGAAATCCGACAAGGCGTTGCGCCGCACGTCCCCGTCCGAGGTCGCGAAGACCGCCTGATAGCTTTCCCATTCCGTTTCCGGCGCATCGACCGGCATCAGCGCGGCGATGGACACCCCCGGCTCGATCGGCAGGATGTTGACGATGGCCTTGCCCTTGGCGGTGCGTCCGCCCAGCGGCAGCCGCCACGTCTTCAGCCGATAGACCATGCCGTCGGTGGTGAAGAACAGCAGTTCGGTATGGGTATTGGCGACGAACAGGGTGGTGACCACGTCGTCTTCCTTGGTCGCCATGCTGGACAGGCCCTTGCCGCCGCGACGCTGGCTGCGGAATTCTGCCAGGGCCGTGCGCTTGATGTACCCGCCCGAGGTGATGGTGACGACCATGTCCTCGCGCTCGATCAGATCCTCGTCCAGCATGTCGCCGGACCATTCGGTGATCTCGGTCCGACGGGGGACGGCAAACAGGCTGCGGATCTCGCGCAATTCGTCGCTGATGATGCCCATGATCCGTTCGCGCGATCCCAGGATTGCCAGGTAATCTCGGATCGAATCGGCCAGTTGCTGCAATTCGCTGGTGACTTCCTGCACGCCAAGCTGGGTCAGGCGCTGCAGGCGCAGGTCCAGGATCGCGCGAGCCTGGGTTTCCGACAGGTTGTAGGTCCCGTCCTCGTTCACCGGATGCAGCGGATCGTCGATCAGGCGCAGGTATTCCAGGATGTCATGGGCGGGCCAGCGCCGCTCCATCAGCCGCTCGCGCGCCTCGGCCGCGTCGGCCGACGACCGGATCGTCGCCACGACCTCATCGACATTGCTGACGGCTACCGCCAGACCGCACAGCACATGGCTGCGTTCGCGCGCCCTGCGCAACTCGTATGCGGTACGGCGCGCGACGACTTCCTCGCGGAAGCTGAGGAAGTGTGTCAGGAAGTCGCGCAGCGTCAGTTGTTCAGGCCGCCCGCCGTTCAGCGCCAGCATGTTGCAGCCGAAACTGGTCTGCAGCGAGGTGAAGCGGAACAACTGGTTCAGCACCACGTCCGGCGTGGCGTCCCGTTTCAATTCCACCACGACCCGCACGCCGTGGCGGTCGGATTCGTCCTGGACCAAGGCGATGCCTTCGACCCGTTTTTCCTTGGCAAGCTCGGCGATGCGTTCGATCAGGCTGGACTTGTTGACCTGATAGGGCACCTCGTCCACGACGATGGCCCAGCGGTCCTTGCGCAGTTCCTCGATATGCGTTTTCGCGCGGATGATGACGCTGCCGCGCCCTTCCAGATAGGCCTTGCGCGCCCCAGACCGGCCCAGGATCAGCGCCCCGGTCGGGAAGTCCGGGCCGGGGATGATTTCCAGCAGACGCTCGGTCGGCAGGTCGGGGTTGTCGATCAGTTCCAGCGTGGCGTCGATCACCTCGCCCAGGTTGTGGGGCGGGATGTTGGTCGCCATGCCGACGGCGATGCCGCCCGCGCCGTTGACCAGCATGTTCGGGAAACGCGCGGGCAGGACGGTGGGTTCGCGGTCCTTGCCGTCATAGTTGTCCTGGAAATCGACCGTGTCCTTGTCGATGTCCATCAGCAGGAAGTTCGCGGGCTTGTCCATGCGCACCTCGGTGTAGCGCATGGCGGCGGGGGGATCGCCGTCCATCGACCCGAAGTTGCCCTGCCCATCCAGCAGCGGCAGCGACATGGAAAAGTCCTGCGCCATCCGCACAAGCGCGTCATAGATCGCCGCATCGCCGTGGGGGTGGTATTTACCCATCACGTCGCCCACGGGCCGCGCCGACTTGCGATAGGCCTTGTCGGGCGTGTTGCCGGATTCGTCCATCGCATACAGGATGCGGCGGTGGACGGGTTTCAACCCGTCGCGCAGGTCGGGGATTGCCCGGCTGACGATGACCGACATGGCATAGTCCAGATACGAGGTCCGCATCTCGGCGCTGATGTCGATCATCGGCCCGTCATGAGGCATCACCTGACGGGTCGGAGCGGTGGTTTCGTCACCCGCCCCGGGCGTCTCGGGCAGGTCGTCTTCGGGGGTGTCGGCCACGGGATTTCCTCAACATCTTGTTGAGTTACATATAGGTGACCCAAGCCCCGGAGGCAATCTTGGGGCCGGGATTTCAGCCCTGTTTCGCGCGTTTTGCCGCCATTCCCCACATGATCGCCAAGCCTGCCGAAAAGATCGCGTTCCAGGCCGCCATGGACAGGCCCAGGAAGCGCCAGGCGACCTCGTCGCAGCGCACGACGGGGGCGTTCTGCAACCGCGTCATCAGATCCTGCGGGGACATGGTGGCAAGGTTTCCGATGGTCCCGGAACAATGCGAGGGGCCAGCCCACAGCTTCCATTCGACGCCGGTGTGATAGATGGCAAGGCCCATCGCGATGCCCGCCGCGATCATGCCCAGGACCGCCAGCACCCGCACCCGGCCCGTCCACCAGACCAGCACCGCCACGGCGATCGCCGCCACATGGGGCCAGCGTTGCAGGATGCACAGCTCGCACGGGGCATAGCCGACCGCCTGAAAGCCAAGCGCTGCAATCAGCAGCGCCGCCGATCCGGCCCCGGCCAGCAAGGAAAGTTGTCGTCCGTCCATGATATTCCCCGGTCTGTTCCGGCCCCGTGGATCGGCCCAGCGGGCGCCCGCGTCAAGCACCTTGCAGTTCCGTCGCGGCGCTGTGATCCTGAAGGCGCAGGCCCCCGTGCGGAACCCGCGGGACGGGTCGGTGTTTTGGTGGTGACGGCCCCGCGTGATAGGGCCAACGGAGGTCTCGGCACATGCGATGGCGTGGACGGCGCGGCAGCAGCAATATCGAGGATCGGCGCGGCATGGGCGCCAGCGGGGCCGGGGGCGTGGGCATCGTCGGGATGCTGGCGATCCTGGCCGTGGGCTATTTCTTCGGCATCGACATTTCGCCGGTGGTGCAGGGGCTGGACCAGGGCCGGCCGCAGGAAAACCGCACCATCACCCGCGAGGAACAGGAATGGGGCGAGTTCGTGTCGGTCGTGCTGGCCGATACCGAGGAGGTCTGGGCGCCGGTCCTGCCGGAACAGGCCGGGATCCCCTACCAGGAACCTCGGCTTGTCCTGTTCAGCGGCGTGGTGCAATCGGCCTGCGGCGGCGCATCATCGGCGATGGGCCCGTTCTACTGCCCCGGCGACCAGCGGGTTTATCTGGACACCGACTTCTTCGACATGATGGCCAGCCGGATGGGCGCGGGGGGCGATTTCGCCTTTGCCTATGTCATCGCGCATGAGGTCGGCCATCATGTCCAGAACCTGACGGGCACCCTGGGCGAGGTGAACAGCCTGCGGTCCCGCCTTGGGGAACGCGAGGCGAACCAGATCTCGGTCCTGACCGAACTTCAGGCCGACTGCTATGCGGGCATCTGGGCGCGCCAGGCGCAGCAGCGTTTCGGTACGTTGGAAGCGGGCGACCTGGAAGAGGCGATGGGCGCGGCCGAGGCCGTGGGCGACGACGTGATCCAGTCGAATGCGGGCCGCACGCCGGTGCCCGACAGCTTTACCCATGGCAGCGCGGCGCAGCGGCAGGAATGGCTGATGCGCGGCTTCAATTCGGGCGACATGGCCCAATGCGACACATTCAGCGCGGCAGGGATTTAGCCGCAACAGGAGGAAAGACGATGCTGACGACGTTGACGATCCTGACCCTGGCATTTGGCGCGGTGATGCTGCGCCGCCGCCCCGACCCAAAACCCGTGCCGGTGCGGCGCCGCCGCTAGCGCGGAAGGCGCGGCGCCCGGCCTTCGTCCAGCGTGGCCCATTCGGGCCAAAGCTGCAGCCATTCAAGCGCCGCGATCGCAAGGCCCGCCGCCACGATCAGCAGCACCAGCCTGACGGTGCGCGCGCTTGGCGGGTTCCGCGCCCATTTCGATGCCCGAAGCAGCCAGATCAGGTTGTTCACGGCAACGCCCTCCTGCTAGATCGGGGCGACTCGATCAGAGAGCGGGTCGCCTTTCAAGACCGAACCTGCGAGACTGCTTTGCCCCATCATCAGGATTCCCGCGACCTTCCCTACAGCGCCCGTCAGATGTACGACCTGGTCGCGGATGTCGAAAGCTATCCCCAGTTCCTGCCCTGGAACAGCGCCGCCCGGATCCGGTCCCGCGACGAACGCCCCGACGGATCCGAGGAGATCGCGGCGGATCTGGTCATCAGCTTCAAGGTCTTCCGCGAACGCTTCGGCAGCCGCGTGGTGCTGTGGCCCCAGGCGGAACCGCTGCGGATTGACACCGAATACCTGGACGGGCCGTTCAAGTACATGCGCAGCGGCTGGACCTTTGCCGACCGTCCTGAGGGCGGCTGCCATGTCGAGTTCTTCGTGGATTTCGAGTTCCGCAACGCGATCCTGCAAAGGCTGATCGGCGTCGTCTTCCACGAGGCGATGGTCCGGATCGTCCGCGCCTTCGAGGCCCGCGCCAAGGTGCTATACGGCGCGGACGCCGGCAAGGTGGGGTAAGACCCCCGACAGGGTCTGGTGGGGTGTTACCCCCACCAGACCCTGTCAGGTCAGCGCGGCCTTCAGCGCCTCGGCCCGGTCCGTCTTTTCCCAACTGAAGGCCGTGCCCCGGTTCAACTGGTAAGGCTGCCGCCCGAAATGCCCATAGGTGGCGGTGGGCCGATAGATCGGGTGCAGCAGGTCCAGGTCGCGGATGATCGCGAAGGGACGCAGATCAAAGACCTCGCGCACCGCTGCGACGATCTTGTCGTGCGCCACGGTTTCCGTCCCGAAGGTGTTCAGGCTGATCGAGGTCGGCTGCGCCTCGCCGATGGCATAGCTGACCTGGATCTCGCAGCGGCTGGCAAGACCGGCGGCCACGATGTTCTTGGCGACCCAGCGGCCCGCATAGGCGGCCGAGCGGTCCACCTTTGACGGATCCTTGCCCGAAAATGCGCCGCCGCCGTGGCGCGCCATGCCGCCATAGCTGTCCACGATGATCTTGCGCCCAGTCAGGCCGCAATCGCCCACCGGCCCGCCGATCACGAACTTGCCGGTCGGGTTGATGAAATACTTGGTGTTGTCCCCCAGCCATTCGGCAGGCAGGACGGGCTTGATGATCTCCTCGATCACGGCCTCGCGCAGGTCGGAGAGGGTGATTTCCGGGTTGTGCTGCGTGGACAGGACCACCGCGTCGATCGCCTCGGGGCGGCCGTCGGCACCATAGCGCAGCGTCACCTGGGACTTGGCATCCGGGCGCAGCCATTTCAGCGTGCCGTCGCGGCGGACCTTGGCCTGCCGTTCCACCAGCCGATGCGCATAGGTGATGGGCGCAGGCATAAGCACGTCGGTTTCGTCCGAGGCATAGCCGAACATCAGCCCCTGGTCGCCCGCGCCCTGGTCTTCCAGGCTTTCGCGATCCACGCCCTGGTTGATCTCGGGCGACTGCTTGCCGATGATGTTGATGACCGAACAGGTCGCGCCGTCGAAGCCAACGTCGCTGCTGGTATAGCCGATGTCGTTGATGACGCCGCGCACGATGCTTTCCAGATCAACCCAGGCATTTGTCGAAATCTCGCCCGAGATGATCGCGACGCCGGTCTTGACCATCGTCTCGCAGGCCACGCGGGCGCGCGGATCCTCGGCAAGGATGGAATCGAGGATCGCGTCGGAAATCTGGTCGGCAATCTTGTCGGGATGACCCTCGGAAACTGATTCCGAGGTGAACAGCGAATATTCCATGACTCAGTACCGGTAATGATCTGATTTGAAAGGGCCTTCGGGCGTCACGCCGATATAGTCGGCCTGCTCCGTCGACAGTTTTGTCAGCTTGGCGCCCACCTTGTCCAGATGCAGCCGAGCGACTTTCTCGTCGAGCGCTTTCGGCAGGATATAGACGCCCGGCACATATTCGTCGCCTTTGGTCCACAGCTCGATCTGGGCCAGCACCTGGTTGGTGAAGCTGGCCGACATGACGAAGGACGGGTGGCCCGTGGCATTGCCCAGGTTCAGCAACCGGCCCTGGGACAGCAGGATGATGCGGTTGCCCGAAGGCATCTCGATCATGTCCACCTGGTCCTTGATGTTGGTCCATTTGTGATTGCGCAGGCTGTCCACCTGGATCTCATTGTCGAAATGGCC
>JAPSIP010000405.1 GCA_031178645.1 Paracoccus sp. (in: a-proteobacteria)
CCGCGAAGACCCCCTTCGGCCCCAAGATCGGCGACATCCCGACCAAGGCCCTGCGCCAGGGGCTCTGCGCGCCCTTCATGGCCCAGCTTGAGGATCTGATGCAGCGCGTGGCCGATGCGCGGCCCTTGGTCCTGGCCCTTGCGCTTGCGCAGAAGACGCTGGCGCTGCACCGCTTTGCCCATCACTTCACCCGCCGCGTCGCGGTCGAGAAATCCGCGCAGGGCTGGCTGGATTTCGACGACCTGATCCGCCGCACCGCCGAACTGCTGGAGGAATCCAGCATGGCGCAATGGGTTCTGTGGCGGCTGGACGGCGGCATCGACCATATCCTGGTCGACGAGGCGCAGGACACCAGCCCGGACCAGTGGCGCGTGATCCGGCGCCTGACCGACGAGTTCACCAGCGGCGAGGGCGCGCATGACCGGCCCCGCACGCTGTTCGTGGTGGGCGATCCCAAGCAGTCGATCTATTCCTTCCAGGGCGCCGACATCGCGGTCTTCGAATCCGTCCGCGACCGCTTCCGCCAGGATTTCGAGGCCGTGGGCCAGCCGATGCAGCAGCGCGGTCTGGCTCATTCCTTCCGCTCCTCGCCCGCGATCCTGTCGCTGGTCGATACCGTCTTCCAGGGCGACGCGGCCGAGGGCCTGGGCGATCCGCCCCGCCACATCGCCTTTCGCGACGGCTTGCCCGGCCGCGTGGACATCTGGCCGCCCCTGCCCGAACCCGAAAAGCCCGAACGCGGCGACTGGACCACCCCCGTCGATGCGCCCGCCGAAAATGCCGCCGACACGCAACTGGCCCGCGCGGTGGCGCAACAGGTCAAGGCCATCATCGGCACGCCGATCAAGGACGCCAAGAGGGGCCAGGTCCGCGCCATCGGGCCGGGCGATATCCAGATCCTCGTGCAGCGGCGGGCGGGGCTGTTCGACGACCTGATCCGGGAACTGAAGGCGGCAGACCTGCCCGTGGCAGGCGCCGACCGGCTGAAGCTGGCCGCCGAACTGGCCGTGCGCGACGTCACTGCGACCCTGTCCGTGGTCTCCACCCCGGAAGACGACCTGTGCCTGGCCGCGATCCTGCGATCGCCCCTGTTCGGGCTGACCGAGGATGATCTTTACCACCTGGCCGCGGGCCGGGGGCGGCAATACCTGTGGGAAAGGCTGCGCGTCTCTCCGCACCGGCAGGCCTATGAGTTGCTGAGCGACTTGATGTCCTGGGCGGACAAGCTGCGCCCCTATGAACTGATCTCCCGGCTTCTGGTGCGCCACGGCGGCCGCGCGGCGCTGCTGGCCCGGCTTGGCCCCGAGGCCGAGGACGGCATCGACGAGCTGCTGTCCCAGGCGCTTGCCTATGACGCGGTGGAAACGCCCTCTCTGACGGGTTTCCTGGTCTGGCTGGGCCGCGACGACGTGCAGGTCAAGCGCCAGCTTCCCGGCGGCGGCGGCGGATTGATCCGGGTGATGACGGTGCATGGATCGAAGGGGCTGGAAAGCCCGGTGGTGATCCTTCCCGAAACCCGCAAGCGCCGGAACGGACGGGGCCAGCCCCTGATCCGGCTGGACGACCTGCCGGCCTGGCGCGGGGCCGCCGCCGACCGTCCCGACCCCGTGGCCGAGGCCGTGGCCGATCACGATCTGCGCCAGGAACAGGAACGGCGG
>JAPSIP010000406.1 GCA_031178645.1 Paracoccus sp. (in: a-proteobacteria)
AACCACGGGGCAAAAGGACCGCGCCATGGCAACCCAAGCCTTCGAAGACATCGCCGAGACCTTCGACTTCCTCGACGACTGGGAAGACCGCTATCGCCACGTGATCGAACTGGGCCGGGCGATGCCGCCCATGGATCCTGCGCTGCAGGTGCCCGCCACCAAGGTCGAAGGCTGTGCCAGCCAGGTCTGGATCATGCCGCGGATCGAGGATGGCCTTTTTGATTTCCAAGGCGAAAGCGACGCGATGATCGTGCGCGGGCTGATCGCGGTGCTGCACGCGCTGTATTCCGGGGTTCCGGTGGGGCAGGTGGGCCAGATCGACGCGCAGGCCGAACTGGCACGGCTGGGACTGGACGAGCATCTGTCTTCGCAGCGCTCGAACGGGCTGCGCGCGATGATCCAGCGAATCAGGCAGCTTTCCGCCGACGCAGCGTGATCCATCCGCCGCCCAGCACGCGGGTGCTGTCGGGTTCATAGAAGACGCAGGCCTGGCCGGGGCTGACGCCTTCCTCGGCGTCCAGCAACTCGACCTCGGCGCGGGTGGCGTCGATGGGGCGCAGGATCGCGGGCCGCGGCGGCCGGGTGGATCGGATGCGCACCATCACCGGGATCTCGCCCTCGAAAGGCCCGTCGCCCAGCCAGTTGACCTCATTGATCGGCACGATGGTGGTCGCAAGCGCGGACTTCGGCCCGACGACGACGCGCCGCTGATCGGGGTCCAGCCGCACGACGTAAAGCGGATCGCCCAGGCCGCCGATCCCCAGCCCGCGCCGCTGCCCGATCGTATAGTGGATCACGCCACGATGCTGGCCCAAGACATTGCCGTCTTTGTCCACGATCTCGCCCGGCTCGGCCGCGTTGGGGCGCAGCTTCTCGATCACGGCGGCATAGTTGCCGTTCGGCACGAAGCAGATGTCCTGGCTGTCGGGTTTGTCCGCGACCGCCAGCCCGTATTCTGCCGCCAGGGCGCGCGTTTCCGCCTTGCTTTCCAGGTGGCCCAGTGGAAAGCGCAGGAAATCAAGCTGTTCCTGGGTGGTCGAGAACAGGAAATAGCTTTGATCGCGATTGGCATCCGCCGCCATGTGAAGCTCGGCCCTTGCCGCGCCGTCCTTGCGCTGGATGTAGTGCCCCGTCGCCATGCAGTCGGCATCCAGGTCGCGCGCGGTTTCCAGAAGGTCGCGGAACTTGACCCGTTCATTGCAGCGGATGCAGGGCACCGGCGTCGCACCGGCCAGATAGGCATCGGCGAACTCGTCGATCACCGATTCGCGGAACTTGTTTTCATAATCCAGGACATAGTGCGGAAAGCCCATCCGCTCGGCCACGCGCCGCGCGTCATGAATGTCCTGACCGGCGCAGCAGGCGCCTTTTTTCGCCAAGGCTGCACCGTGGTCGTAAAGCTGCAAGGTCACGCCGATGACGTCATAGCCTTCGGATTTCAGCTTGGCGGCGACGACCGAACTGTCCACGCCCCCGGACATCGCCACCACCACCCGCGTCTCTGCGGGCGGCTTGGCAAAGCCCAGGCTGTTCAACAAAGGCGCGCGCGCGGGCACGCGGTGGTGCAGGGTCATGGCAAATCCAAGGATAAAGATTGCGTCGAAATATAGGCAAATGCTGTCTATTCTCAAGCGCCCAAGCGCG
>JAPSIP010000407.1 GCA_031178645.1 Paracoccus sp. (in: a-proteobacteria)
TCGTCGGCGACGTCCTCTCCGTGCTGCGGACGATCGCGGAGATTGGCAAAGGGCATCACGCCCACGCCCTTGAACTCGTGCGTCTGGTCGTTCGGCATCGTTTCCTCCTCTGGATGGACCCCGGAGTCTCTCCCTCTCCGGGTATGGACAACAGCTTGGCGGGCAGGCGATTCGTTGCAACAGGGCTTCGCGGCCCGCAGCCTTCACACTGTCTCACGATTGAGACAGTCAGCCGGATTTTTCGCCCAGGCCCAGCCGCGCCATGCGGCGATACAGCGTCGCGCGCCCGATCCGCAGCGCCCGCGCGGCGGCCGAGACATTGCCATCCGCCCGCGCAAGCGCCCGTGCCACGGCGGCGCGTTCCGCCTTGTCAAAGCCCGTCAGGTCGTCGTCGCGGCCCAGCAGGTCGGCGGCCGGGCGCGGACGGATCGTGCCTTCGCGTTCCAGGCCCAGGGCACGGCGGGCGGCCCGTGTCGCGCCGATGGCAAGGTCGTCCTTGTCCACGGCCAGCAGCACTGTCGCGTCACAACTGTCTTCGGATGCGACGATGATCCGCGCCTCGGGGAAGCTGGCGCGGAAGAACACGGCCTCGATCGCGCGGGCGGTCTGGGCGACCTGGGCGCCGATCAGGCGGTTGTAGCGTTCGGTCTGGTCGGCGCGGGCCGAACTGACATCGAGCGCCGCCAGCAGCCGCCCGTCCGGTCCCCAGATCGGCGCGTCCATGCAGGACATGGCGGTGTTGCGGGTGTGGAAATGTTCGTCGCGGTGGATGGTGACCTGCCGCCCCTCGGCCAGGCAGGTGCCGATGCCGTTGGTGCCCTGCGCGGCCTCGGACCAGTTGGCCCCCTGCCACAGGCCCCAGTCCCGGAACTGCTCGGCATCGGCGCCGTTCACCCGCTGGTCCAGCACCACCCCGTCGGCGTCGGTCAGCAGGACATTGCATCCCGACAGGCCGACCAGGCTGAACAGCTGGTCCAGTTGTGGCCCGGCCACCCGCAGGAACTGCTCCATCGCCTGGCGGCGGCGTGACAATTCCTCGAAGGTCAGGCGTTCGGGGCGACGCCTGTCCGACGGGTCCAGCCCGTGCTTCAGAAGCGATCGCCGCCATGACGCGGCAAGGGCAGAGGTCGCGGAATTGGACTGCGACTCCCTGGCGACGTGATCTGCGTGACGCATACCGGGCCGGCTCCTCCTCGGTCGGTAGCAGGCACTATAGCACGCGTCAGCGCAATTCGACCAAGGGCTAATTGGCCCCCCTGGCGTCAGGCAGCCGCCAGGCCAGCACATGATCGCCCAGGTCCGTTCCGACGGAACCGTGACCGCCGGCCACCAGCACGACCATCTGGCGCCCCTGGCTGTCTAGATAAGTCATCGGCGTGGCCTGCCCGCCCGCAGGCAGGCGGCCGCGCCAAAGTTCCTGCCCGGTGGTCAGGTCAGAGGCGCGAAGATAGTTGTCCACCGCGGCGGCCATGAAGACCACGCCCGACCCGGTGATGATCGGCCCGCCGATCCCGGGCATCCCCAGGGGCAGCGGCAGGGGCAGCGGCGTCATGTCCATGGTCGTGCCGTTGCGGTGCTTCCAGGCGATCTCGCCCGTGCGCAGGTCCGCGCCCGCGACAAAGCCCCAGGGCGGCTGCTGG
>JAPSIP010000069.1 GCA_031178645.1 Paracoccus sp. (in: a-proteobacteria)
TCCAGCACGATCAGACGTGGCCCCAGGATCAGCGCCCGCGCGATGCCGATGCGCTGGCGTTGACCGCCCGAGAACTCGTGCGGATAGCGTGTGGCGTGTTCGGGCAGCAGGCCGACTTGACGCAGTGCTGTCGCAACGCGGTCAGCACGTTCGGCACGATCTTTGACGCCGTGCAGCATCAGCGGCTGGGACAATGCGCGGCCTATGGTTTCCCGGGGGTTCAGGGTCGAGAAGGGGTCCTGAAAGACGATCTGCGCGAGGCGCGCGCGGGCAAGCCTGTCGGGCGCGCCAAGACCGTATACCGGACGGCCCTCGACTATGATGGCGCCCGAACTCGGCGCCTGCAGGCCCATGATTGCCAGGGCGGTGGTTGACTTGCCGCAGCCGCTTTCCCCAACAAGACTCACGCACTGCCCGGGCTGGACCGTCAGATCCACGCCGTTGACTGCGTGGATTGTTCGGCGTTGCCGCAGCAGTCCGCCTGATACGGGAAACCGCACATGCAGGTCCTTGATCGACAGGATCGGTTCGCTTGCGGGCGAGGGGATGTGCGCGGCGGTCATGCCGCTTCTCCCCTGGGACGAAGATAGGTTTTGGCGAAGTCGGGGGCATCGCGATCGATAGCCATGTCCAGATCCGCCAAGCGGTGGCGCCCTTCGACCGCGCGGCTTCCCAAGCGGGGCAGGGCGGCCAGAAGGCCCTGCGTGTAGGGGTGGCGTGGGTCCGTGAACAGGGCTTTGGCGTCGCGCAGTTCCAAAAGGCGCCCGTTGGCCATGACGCCGACACGCTGGCACATTTGGGCAATCACACCAAGATCGTGGCTGATCAGCAGGACAGCCGTGCCCTCGCGCTCGCACAGTTCGCGGATCAGGCGCAGCACCTCGGCTTGGACGGTGACATCCAGCGCCGTGGTCGGCTCGT
Organism: Paracoccus sp. (in: a-proteobacteria); assembly: GCA_031178645.1. Taxonomy (GTDB): domain Bacteria; phylum Pseudomonadota; class Alphaproteobacteria; order Rhodobacterales; family Rhodobacteraceae; genus Paracoccus. The sequence continues at coordinate 922 of JAPSIP010000069.1, forward strand.
CTGCGATCAGCAGGTCGGGGCGGCAGGCCATGGCCATCGCGATCATCACCCGCTGTCGCAGCCCCCCCGACAGCTGGTGGGGATAGGCACGCGCGCGACCCTCGGGGTCGGGCACCTGCACGGCGGCAAGCGCCTCGACTGCCTTGGGGCGGGCGTCGGACCAGGACAGACCGCGGTGCAGCACGAACATCTCGGCAATCTGGCTGCCGATGCGGGCCAGCGGGTTCAGCGCTGTCATCGGTTCCTGGAAGATCATCGAGATACGGTTGCCGCGCAGTTTGCGCATGGACCGGCGCGACATCGCCAGCAGGTCCTGCCCGCCGTAAAACGCCTGTCCCTTCAGTGTTGTCAGTGGTCTGCGATTGAGGCCCATGAGTGCCAGGGCCGAGGCCGACTTGCCGCTGCCCGATTCACCCACCAATCCGAAGATCTCGCCCGGCATAATGTCGAAACTGAGGTCGCGGACGATCTGCACCGGGGGGCCGTTCCGGTTCGGGATGCCGATCGTTAGGCCGCGGATGTCCAGCAGGGGGCCGCTCATGCCCGCACCTGCATGCGGGGGTCCAGCCAGTCGCGCACCCCGTCGCCCAGCAGATTGAAACCCAGGACAGTGACGAAGACAGCAAGCCCGGGGAAGATCGTTGCCCAAGGGACGCTGCGGATCGCCTCGCGCGCGTCGGTCAGCATGTTGCCCCAGGACGGGGCCGGAGGGCGGATGCCGAGGCCCAGGAAGGACAAGGCCGCCTCGGCCAGAACCGCCTCGCCGATACCCAGCGTCGCCATGACCAGGACCGGCCCAACGATGTTCGGCAGAAGCTGTGTCAGCATGATGCGGATGTCGCCGTAACCCAAGGTGCGCGCCGCCTGAACATAGCCCTGCGATTTCAGCGACATGACGGCGCTGCGGGTGATCCGGCAGCTCCAACTCCAGTTCGTGAGGCCAAGCGCGATCAGCAGGCTGACCACGCCGGGGCCAAGAACCGCCATGATGGCGAGGGCAAAGACCAGCGACGGGATCGCCAGCATCAGGTTCGTCAGCCCGTTGACCGTGTCGTCCCACCAGCCGCCCCAATAGCCCGCCGACAGGCCCAGGGCGATGCCGATGGTCGAGTTGATGGCCTGCGCCACGATGCCGATGGTCAGCGACACCCGTGCCCCATAGAGCACGCGCGCGAACACGTCCCGTCCCTGGCTGTCTGTGCCGAACCAATGGTCCCAGGACGGGGCCATTTCAGAATTCATCAGGTCGGCGTCAAGGATCGGATCATGCGGCGTCAGCAGGGGCGCAAAGACCGCGCCTAAAATGACCAGCGTCACAAGCGCAAGGCCCAGCGTCAGGTTAAAGCGGAAGGGCAATCGCATGATGCCTCCTCAGCGAAGGCTGATGCGGGGGTCGATCGCGGCGTAGATCACGTCAACCAGCACGTTGATGACCAGGAACCACAGCACGATCACCAGAATCGTGCCCTGCACCACCGGAATGTCGCGGATTGCCACGCTGTCCACCATCAGCGACCCGAGGCCAGGCCAGGAGAACAGTTTCTCGATCACCAGGGCCTGTCCCAGCAGCGAACCGATCTGCAGCCCCATCGTCGTCACGATCAGCACCATGACATTGCGCAGGACATGCCAGCGGATCATCTGCGAGGGGCTGGCACCCTTGGCCATTGCGGTGCGGATATGGTCTGATCCCATAACCTCCAACACGCCCGCCCGCGTGGTCCGCGCCAGAAGCGCCAGTGGCGCAAATCCCAGGGCGATCGCGGGCAGGATCAGGTTTCGCAGTTGCCCTCCGCCATAGCCGAAGCTGGGGAGCCAGCCAAGTTGCAGTGCAAAGACATACATCAGCAGCAGTCCAAGCCAGAACTGCGGCATCGACAACCCGGACACTGCGAAGATCATGGTGATGCTGTCCAGCAGGCTGCCGGGGCGCATCGCCGCCAGAAAGCCCAGCGGGATCCCAACGGTCACGGCCAGGGCCATGGCCGACAGCGCCAGCTGAAGCGAAGGCCAGATTCGCGCGGCGATCAGGTCCACCACGGGTTCGCGCGTTCGGAAGGACGTGCCCAGGTCGAACTGTACCAGCCGCACCAGATAATCCCAGAACCGAACCGGCAATGGCTTGTCCAGACCGAACTGCGCGTTGATCTGGGCGACCAGTTCAGGCGACAGCGCCCGCCGGCCGCCGCCGGTCATGGTGCCGGCAAAGCTGCCGGGCAGGACGCTGAAGATCAGAAAGATCAGCGCGGCCACTGCCAGCAGTGTCGGGATCATCTGCAGCAGCCGCCGCAGGATGTAACGGCCCATTCTTCCGTCCCCCGTTCTTATTGCAGTGAAGACCCCGCGGCGGTGAACCGTCGCGGGACCTCGGCCTTATTGCGGCTTGCGATCGGCCGGTGCGGTGTCGTCGATCCAGATCTTGTCGTAATCCTGGATCGCCAGTTCCTGCGGGTTGCCACGAAGACCGTGGACCCAGGGCTGGTAGGCCATCACCGCCTTGTTGTAGTTGAAGAACCAGTAGGGCGCTTCCTCGCGAATGATGCCGTCTGCTTGGCGGATCAGGTCGTTGCGCTTGGCCTCGTCACGTTCCTGTTGCGCTGCCTCGTAGAGCCTGTCCACCTCGGGGTTGCTGAAGTTGGTATAGTTGCAGGCCGACTGGGCCGTCTTGCTGTAGAAGCAGCGCAGGATGTTCAGCGGGTCCGGCCCGCTGGACAGTGACCAGATGAAGGCGGTGAAGTTGCCGCCCGTGATACGGTCCTCCAGGACGGCGTTCTCGACCGGCTCGACGCTGACGCGGATGTTGGCCTTGTCCAGCATCGGAATGATCGCCTCGACGATGGGTGCGCCCCAGCTTTCGTTCTGGTTGGCGATCACCGGCAGGTCGATGCCATCGGCGTGCCCGGCCTCCTCCAGCAGCGCCTTGGCCTTTTCGGGATCATAGGCATAACCCTGTGCATCCGGATCGAAAGCGGGCGAGGTCGTGGGCATGAAGCCCACCGCCGGGAAGGCCTTGCCCTTGACCAGCCTGTCGATGATCAGGTCCTTGTCGATGCCGTAATTGACCGCCTGGCGGACCCGCTTGTCGTCGAAAGGAGGCCTCGTCGTGTCAAAGCCCACCACGCGGGTGAATAGTTCGGCCACCTCCAGCAGGCCCTCCGATAGAGCGGGGTCGGCCTGGTATTCCTGATATTGCTGGCTTCCCAGGACCGACACGTCGATTTCCTGGTTGCGGAATGCGACGTCTCGGGCCGCGGCCTCGCCCATGATCAGAATGTTGAGCCGGTCGAGATAGGGCTGGTCATTCTCTCCGAAGAAGCCGTCGAACCGTTCGAAGCTGACGCGCGATCCGGGGACATGTTCGACGAAACGGAACGGCCCCAGGCCGACCGGCTGGGTCGCCTGCGTGTCGCCCTCGACATTCGACGGGTAGATCGGAACATAGTTCTGCATCAGGTCAAAGCCAGGATCCTGGCTGGCGGTGAAGGTGATCTCCAGCGTGTGGTCGTCGATCTTCTTCAGTCCCGACATCTCGGTCGCGCTGCCGCCCTGGACGTCGTCAAAGCCCTGGATCCGCGAGATGAAGTTCGCGCTTGGCGAGGCCGTCGCCGGGGTGGCGATGCGGTTATAACTGTAGATGACATCGTCGGCGGTGAAGGGCTTGTCGTTGTGGAACACCGCATCGGTGCGCAGCTTGTAGGTATAGACCAGCCCGTCGTCGCTGACGGTCACGTCGGTGAACAGGTCCGGCTCGGGCTTCCCGGTCTCTGGGTTCCATTTGTAGAGACTGCGATGCATGGCATGAGCCACAATCTCGGTCTGGACCTCGGCCGAGGCGGTGACATCCAGCGTGCCCACGCTGCTGCCATAGGGCGCAGTGAAGTTCAGCGTCCCGCCGCGCTGCACCTCTTGCGCCCAGGTTGCGGGTGCGCAGAGCGCGGTTCCTGCCAGCAGCAGGGCGCCCATGGTGGCTCTGATCGTCATCTTATGTCCTCCCCAGGTTATTGTTGTTTGTGTCTTCAGGCTGTGCTGCGGTCGAAAGCCACGGCTCCTCCCAGCAGCGTCATCTCGCAAGTGGTGTCGTTCAGGATCTGCTCGGGCGTGGCGGTCAGAAGGTCGCGCGAAAAGACCGCAATGTCGGCCACCATTCCCGGCTGCAGCCGTCCCTTGAAGCTTTCTTCCCGTGCCAGCCAGGCGCCGTTTTCGGTATAGACCGTCAGCGCCGTTTCGTTGTCCACGACCTCGGACGCCATCATGTCGGTCCCCTTCCAGGTCCGGCGGGTCAGCATCTGGTGCAGGTTCGGCAGCGGATGGGTACGGCACACGGGTGAATCGCTGCCGGTGCCCGGCCGGAACCCCATGTCCAGCCATGTTTTCAGCGGAGAGACGCCACGCGTCACTTTCTCGTCCATGACCGCCAGATAGCTGTCGCCGAAGTCATGCACGAAGACCTGCTGGGGCGACGGCTCGATGCCGGCGGCCTTCATGCGGGCGTGCTGCTCCGGCGTTGACATGCAGCAATGTTCGACGCGGTGACGGCGCGCGGGATCGGGCCGCGCGGACAGCACCTTCTCATAGGCGCCGATCAGCTGGTCGATGGCCATGTCGCCGATGGCATGGCAAGCAAGCTGATAGCCCTGGGCGTGGTATTCCGCGACAAGGCTCTCCAACTGCTGCGTTGGCAGCATCTGCACGCCGAAATTGTTAGGCTGATCGCGATAGGGCCGGCTCATCCAGGCGGTCCGCCCGCCCAGCGAGCCGTCGAGGAAGATCTTCACCGCGCCGACCCGCAGCATCTCGTCGCCCACTCCGGTGACCAGGCCCGCCTGGAAGCAGGGTTCCACGATCGAACTGCCGGGATCGCCCAGCAGCGTCAGCGAGACCCGAACCGGCAGCCGCCCGTCCCGCTTGGCCAGGTGATAGGCGCGGATCTCTTGCATGCCCGCGATCATGCCGACCGCAGCGTCCATGCAGCTGGTGATGCCATGCGCCAGCAACTGCTGACCGCCCGCCTCGATCGCGTCGATCAAGCTGTCCAGATCCGGCACGGGGATATGGCCGCTGACCAGGTTCTGCGCATTCTCGGCCAGCATGCCGGTCAGCACACCGTTCTCGACCTCGATCACGCCACCGTCGGGCGCGGGGGTTGCGGCCGTGACGCCCGCCATTTCGAACGCGCAACTGTTGGCGACCGAGACATGGCCGCAGGTGCGTGTCAGCAGGACCGGGTGATCCGGCGCGGCGGCATCCAGTTCGGTCCGGTGCGGATGGCGGCCGATGTCCAGCTTTTGCTGCTCATAGCCGCGGGCGCGGATCCATTCGCCCTTGGGCGTCACGGCAGCGCGGGCCCGGATTGCCGCCAGCACGGCATCCAGCGTCGGCGCGGCCTGCGGCGAGACATCGACGTGGCCTAGGACCAGCCCCGTCGAAATCAGGTGCAGGTGGTTGTCGTAAAGGCCTGGCATGGCGAACCGGCCGTCCAGATCGATGACACGGGTGCCGTCCCCGATCAGCGGCGCGATCTCGGCGTCGCTGCCCACGGCAAGGACCTTGCCCTGCCAGGCCGCAAGGGCTTGGGCGATGGGAAGACCTGCACCACACCAGATTGTGCCGCCTTTCAGCACCAGATCCGCAACAGGGCCCATTGATCCTCCCAGGTATGTCCACGGCAGGTTAGCCGCTGGCGGCAGGATGGCAAGGAAAGTCTCCATAATTTTTGCTTGTGTTTTCATCGCCTCCGGCACAGCCTCCGGCTTTCCCAAAGCAGGGACGCCAGGAATGAAAGTCTTCATCAGTGCCGACATGGAAGGCACGGCAGGCATCACCTGCTGGCCCGAGACCGAGCGCGACAAGCCCGACTATGCCGAGTTTCAGCACCTGATGACGGCCGAGGTGGTGGCCGCCTGCGAAGGTGCGCTGGCGGCGGGTGCCACTGAGATCGTCATCAAGGACGCCCACCACACCGGGCGCAACCTTCTGGTGGACCGCCTGCCGCCGCAGGCGCGGATCATCCGCGACTGGTCGGGCCATCCCCATTCGATGATGTTCGGCATCGACCGCGACTGCGCGGCTGCGATCTATACCGGCTATCACGATGCGGCCGGCACTGACAGCAACCCGCTGGCGCACAGCTTCAACGGCAAGATCATGCGGCTGACGATCAATGGCGCACTCGCTTCGGAGTTTACCGTGAACGCGCTGACCGCGGCCTCGCTGGGCGTGCCTTCGGCGTTCCTGTCGGGCGATCGCGGCATCTGCACGGCGGCCACGGCCCTGGCGCCGGGTATCGTGACCGTGCCGGTCAGCCAGGGCTTCGGGCCGGCCACGTCTTCGGTTGCTCCCGCCCGCGCCCGCGCCCTGATCCGTGAGGGCGTCAGGGCGGCACTCACCGAACTGCCGATGCGTAGCCATCCACCACTGGCCCCCCGATGGGAGGTCGAGGTGGAGTTCAGCACCCCCACCGAGGCCTATCGCGGCAGCTTCTTCCCCAACGTCGAGCACCCCGAGCCGCGCAGGCTGCGTTTCGCCCGCGAGGACTGGTTCGAGGTGCTGCGAACGCTTCGTTTCCTTTGGTGACCGGCCGGAGTTGATCGACTGAAAGCGATTTCGCGGCCGATCAAGGTTGACCGGACCTCTGGTAGACGACCTCTCCGCCGCGCAGGGTCATCTCGTAGACCGCCTCCAGCAGCG
>JAPSIP010000408.1 GCA_031178645.1 Paracoccus sp. (in: a-proteobacteria)
CCCGTCCACTGGCACGCCCCGCGCAGATACCGGCCCATGCTGCCCGTGCCGATGTGGCCCGACCTGCGCGGGTTGACCAGCGGCATCGCGTCCGATGTGGCAAGCCTGCCCACCGACGGCACGCCCGAGGAATCCGGCGACGGCACCGCCCGCAAGACGCGGCGGATCAAGGCCGACCAGGCCGAACGCAAGGACAGCCTGATCCTCTACAAGTTCGAGGCCATGCTGACCTGGGCCGAGATGCTGAACATCAACCGCCGGGTGGAAGACGACGACCTCGATACGGCCAAGAAGGCCGCAGACGACCACGAGGAAATCGTGCTGGGCCAGATCTCCAAGGCGCCGGCGACGAAGCTGAAGCTGCACCTGGACCTTGCCCCCGAGGATGTGGACCGCGAACGGGTGGCGGGCAAGCACACCTATCCCGAATGGGACGCGCGCGCCGGCGTCTGGATGCCGGATCATTGCCGCGTCCTGGCAGCCCCCGTCGAACCCGCGCCCGATTACGCGGGCATCACCGATCCCGCCGCTCGCCGCCGGATCGACGCTGTGCGCCGCCAGTTCCAGGCCCTGCGCCCGGCGCGCCTGATCCGCCATGCCCAGCCTGACGGCGACGACCTGGATCTGGACGCGACGCTGCGGTCCGTCACCGACCTGCGCGCATCCGGGCGGGGCAGCGACCGCATCTGGCGTCAGGCGCGGCCGGAAAACCGCGACCTTGCCGTGTCGATCTTGCTGGACGTGTCGCGGTCCACGGAAAGCGCCGTGACAGGCCGTCCCGTCATCGATATCGAACGCGAGGCGCTGACCGCGCTTGCCTGGGGATTGGATGCCTGCGGCGACCGCTTTGCCATTCAGGGATTTTCCTCGCTGAAGCGCGACAGGGTCTGGCTGCACGAATGCAAGGCCTTCGACGAACCCATGGCCCATAGGGTCGAGGCGCGCATCCACGCCCTGCGCCCCGGTTTCTATACAAGGCTGGGCGCGGCGGTCCGCCATGCCTCGGCAGGTCTTGCCAAGGAAGGCCGGTCGCGGCGGCTGATGATCGTCATCACCGACGGCAAGCCCAACGACCTGGACCACTACGAGGGCCGCCACGGCATCGAGGACAGCGCCATGGCCGTGCGAGAGGCGCGGCGGGCGGGCCATTCGGTCTTCGGCATCACCATCGACAAGGGCGCGCAAAGCTGGTTCCCGCGCATCTTCGGCCAGGGCGGCTTTTCCGTGATCCGCGACCCCGACCGGCTGATCGGCACCCTGCCCCAGATCTATCGCCAGCTGGTGATGTGATGGAACTGGACGACCTGCCGGGCGAGCTGATGATGTGGATCCTGATCGGGTCCGAGATCCTGGTCTTCGCGGCAGGCATCACGGCAATGTCGGCCATGCGCCTGACCGATCCGGCAGGGTTTGCGGATGCGCAGGCCATGCTGGACGGGCGGATGGCCGCGCTGAACACGGTCGTGCTGGTCACGTCTGGCCTGCTCGCCGCCCGCGCCGAACGCGCAGCCGCGGCGGGCAACCGGCGCGGCGCAAGACGCGGGCTGATGCTGGCGGCCTTGGGCGGTGTGATCTTCCTGGTGGTGAAGGCCGTCGAATACGCGCATGACCTGTCGGCCGGGATCGGGATC
>JAPSIP010000070.1 GCA_031178645.1 Paracoccus sp. (in: a-proteobacteria)
AAGCTGCTTGGTGCAGTTCTCGCACTGGTCGCCGCGTGCCTTGTCGTAACCGCAGTTGGGGCAGGTGCCCTCGATATAGCGGTCGGGCAGGAAGCGGCCGTCGTCCACGGAATAGACCTGCTTTTCGCTGACCTCGGCGATATAGCCGTTCTCGGCCAGCTTGCCGGCGAAATGCTGGGTCAGCGCATGGTTCTGCGGGCTCGAGGACCGGCCGTAATGGTCGAAGGACAGCCCGAAACCCCGCGCCAGTTCCGCCTGCACCCCATGCATCCGCGCGCAGTAATCGGCCACGGGCTCACCCGTCTTGGCGGCGGCCAGTTCGGCGGGCGTGCCATGTTCGTCGGTAGCGCAGATGAACATCACCTCGTGCCCCCGCGCGCGCAGGAAGCGGGCATAGAGATCCGCTGGCAGTTGCGACCCGACAAGGTTGCCCAGGTGCTTGATGCCGTTGATATAGGGCAGGGCGGAGGTGATGAGGTGGCGGGCCATGGTCGTGTCCTTGGATTTTCCGGTCTGTCTAGCGGCGATGGGCTGTGATGGAAAGTCCTGCCCGGATGAGGTAAGGCGCGACCGGGACGCCGGTTTGTGATATCATTTCACTGTTCAGCTAGTGGTGGGGTGGTTCCGATGGCTGTCTGTGGACAATGCCAGGGCGTGGGAACCTTGCAAGGCGACTACCCCCCTTGCCCAAGTTGCAACGGACGCGGCGACAACGGCATGGACCGCCGCATTCCCTGCCCCACCTGCAGCGGTGGCGGCAAGTCCAGCACGCGGCGCAGGGATACCTGCTGGAAATGCCACGGATCAGGCCAGGTGGCGGATTCGCCAAAGCCGCATGTCACGCCGCCCAAACCGAAACTGCCCAAGGCCGCCCGCGCGCAATCGCGGACGGGGCTGATCGACGGGATCGGCAAATTGGTCGCCCTTGGCGCGGCAATCGCCGCAGGTGTCTGGGCGCATGGCGAGATGCCCGACGCGCCGGCGGGCTGGTTCGTCGCCGCCGCCGTTGCCGGCGCCTTGGCTTACGCGCTGCGCAAGCTGATCGTCATCGGCGGAGTTGCGGTCGGTATTGGCATGGCGATCCTGAACGAAGACAGCGGGACCGGACCGCAGCAGGCGGGGGTGGTGCCGGCGCCTGTCGCCCGCGATACGCCCGCGCTGCGCGTCGACGTGGTCGGATTGTGCCTGCGCAACAGCACGGAAGGTCAGCTGGATTATACATTTGCCCTGCCGGACCATCAGCACGGCAACGCCAGCCGGATCGCCCCCGGGGAAGATAGGGTTCTTTGGGCCGAAGAAAGGAGCTTCGACGTTCCGCCGTCGCAGGTGACTGTGTTCATCAGGAATGTCCGGTTGTATTGGACGCTGCCCATCGGCCGCACGGAGGTGGCCGTTCAGGATCGTGACATCCAAGGCGAGGACGTTGCCTGCGGAAGGCGCGGCTTGCCAATTCATGAGATTTTTCGGAACGCCGGGAAACTACGGGTGCGCCAAATCCGGGGCTGACGATCCCGCTTGCCGCCGCCGCCCCGGCGGTGCAGCGTCGCGCCATGATCGACGAATCCGAAATTACCTTTGGCGGCAGCTACCTGGACCGGGCCGACCGCCTGCGCGGCGATGCCGATGCAATGGCGCGCTTCCTCGTCGATCCTGCCAGCCTCGTCTTGCCCTTCTGGCAGGGCAAGCCGCTGTTCGACAGGACTGGTGCCGGCCCCAGGCTGGTCTGGCTGGCAGCGGTTGATCCGAAGGTCGCCAGCCATGTTGACAGCGCGCTGTTCCTGGGGCTGGACGATGCGGGTGTCGCGCATTTTGCGATCGATGTTTCAGCCGTCGCGCCCCCTGACGGCGATCCGTCGGCAATCCTGAACCTACCTGCAACGCAGGGCTTTGCCGACCTGCGCGCGGTGCTGGGCGAACTGGATCGACGCGACGCGGCCATTGCCGCCCCCGCCAAGGGCATCTTCGAATGGCGCCGCAGCCACGGCTTCTGTTCCAACTGCGGCGCGCGCAACATCGTCGGCCATGCGGGCTGGCGGTTCGACTGCCTCGCCTGCAAGCGGCCGCATTTTCCGCGCACCGATCCGGTGGTCATCATGCTGGTCCTGGACGGCGACCGCGTGCTGCTGGGCCGCCAACCCGGGTGGGACGAGGGGATGTATTCGCTGCTGGCGGGCTTTGTCGAGCCGGGCGAAACGATCGAGGAAGCCGTGCGCCGCGAGGTGGCCGAGGAAACGGCGGTGCAGGTGGGGGCGGTGCGGTATCTGACCTCTCAGCCCTGGCCGTTCCCGGCTTCGCTGATGATCGGCTGCGTGGCGCGGGCCGAAACCACCGCGATCACGCTTGATCCGCGGGAACTGGAAGATGCGCTCTGGGCCAGCAAGGCGGAAATTGGGCAAGCCCTGGCCGGGCAGCACCCGCGGATCCGCCCCGCGCGCAAGGGCGCCGTTGCACAGGCGATCCTGCGGGCCTGGGTGGAAGGCCGGGCCGAGGGCGTCTAGTCGGTCTGGATGCAGGACTGCGTGACCGCAGGATCCGTGGCATTGGTCAGGGTGGCGCTGCGGCCTTTGGACCACCATTCGTATTCGCCCGAAACATAGCGCGCGCCGGATGCCGCAAGGACATTCACGAAGATGCGCTGTTCGCCTTCGATGGGCAGCAGGGCCAGCCGGTTGTCGCCGGCATTCAAATAGTCGACTTCGATCAGGGCGCCCCGGTCGCAGAGATAGGTCACCTCGGCCAGCGTGGCGCCGCCCAGGGGCAGGGTCAGCGTGGTCTGCGCCTGCCCCGGACCAGCCAGGGCAGCACAGCCAAGGATCAGGTAGGACAAGCGCATCACCCGTAACCCCCGGACCGCCGCTTCAGCGCCGCCGGTCGCGGCGCGAGCTCATGGGTTGGAAGGCCACGCTGACATGGGCCTCGCAATAAGGCTTGCCGGGCTGGCTGGGCAGGCCGCAGAACCAGAACTTGTCCGTCGCCGGATCGCCGATCGGCCATTTGCAGGTGCGCTCGGTCAGTTCCATCAGGGTCAGCTTGCGGGCGCGCTTTTCGACCTCGCGGACCGAGGCCAGGGTTTCCGGGCTGATCTCGTTGGCGGAAGGCTGCGGCGGCAGGGGTTGGCCCGCCGGCACGATCGGGCGGCGCGGGACGGGGGTGAAGACGGGTTGGGACACGGGTTCTTCCTCGGCAGTCTCCTCGCGCGCGGGGGCGGCCGGTTCGGGCTGCGGCTCGGGGCGCGGGGCTTGGGCGGTGGGGGCGGGTTTGCGGTCCGCCTTCTTCTCGGCCACGGGTTCCGGTGCGGGCGCCGGTGCGGGCTCGGGTTCGTCATTGCGATTCGACAGGCCAAGGCGGTGGACCTTGCCGATGACCGCGTTGCGCGTCACGCCGCCCAGTTCCTTGGCGATGGCACTGGCGGACTGGCCTTCGGCCCACATGCGCTTCAGCGTCTCGACGCGTTCATCCGTCCAGGACATGGCTGCCTTTCCGGGCGCGCGATCCGCGCCGCCCCATCTTGAAACCTGCGATTGACCCCGTCAGAAACGGGATGCCGAGATTTAGCCGCCGATGCGCAGAAATTCAAGGACCGCCGGATGAGCCAGTCGATCTTCACCCACCGCCCCCCCGGCGAACAGCCCGCCATGGGCGTGCGCCGCTTCGGCCGCGTCAACTGGCTGGGCCTGCGCACCCTTGCCACGCGCGAGGTGATGCGCTTCATGGCCGTCTGGCAGCAGACGATCTTTGCGCCGCTGATGACGGCCGCGCTGTTCGTGCTGATCTTCGCGCTGGCAATGGGCCAGGGGCGGGGGCAGGTGATGGGGCTGCCCTATCTGGTCTTCCTGGGGCCCGGCATCCTGATGATGACGGTGATCCAGAACGCCTTTGCCAATACCTCAAGCTCGATCACCTCGGCCAAGGTGCAGGGCAACATCGTCGATACGCTGATGCCGCCCTTGTCCGCAGGGGAATTGCTGGCAGGTTACCTGGCCGGATCGGTGGCGCGCGCGGGGCTGGTGGGCCTGGTGATCGGCACCGGGATGGTGCTGGTGACGGGGCAGGGGGTGGCGCATCCCCTCTGGGCGCTGACCTTCATCCTGCTGGCCGCGCTGATGCTGGGGGGCCTGGGGATCCTGGCCGGGGTGCTGGCGCAGAAGTTCGACCAGATGGCGGCGATCAGCAACTTCGTCATCACGCCGCTGTCCTTCCTGTCGGGCACCTTCTACTCCGTTCAGGCCCTGCCGGAACCGTTCCGCACGCTGTCGCACTGGAACCCGGTCTTCTACCTGATCGACGGCGCGCGTTATGGCGTAACCGGCGTCAGCGACGCCCCGGTCTGGCGCGGCCTGGTGATCTGCACCGTCGTCGTGGGCCTGATCCTGTGGCTGGCCTGGCGCTGGCTGAAATCCGGCTATCGGATGAAAGCGTGATTGCGCGATGCCCGAATCGGCGCTATTTCCGCAGACATGATCACCCGGACCGCCATCCTCGCCCGTCCCCGACGTTGACGCCCAGTCACCGTCCGATCCTGCCCGCCTTCACATTCCGTCCTGCCAATCGGGGAGTCCCCAATGATTTCGCACGTCCTGCCGACCTATAATCGCGCGCCCATCGCCTTTGAAAAGGGCGAGGGGGCCTGGGCCATCGCCACGGACGGCAGCCGATATCTGGACCTGGGGTCAGGCATCGCGGTGAACGTGCTGGGCCACGCGAACCCCGACCTGGTGGCCGCGCTGACCGAACAGGCGGGCAAGATCTGGCATGTGTCAAACCTTTACCAGATCCCGCAGCAGGAACGGCTGGCCGACCTGCTGGTCGAACACACCTTCGCCGACACCGCCTTCATCACCAACTCCGGAACCGAGGCCGCCGAACTGGCGATAAAGATGGTCCGCAAATACTGGCACGACCAGGGCCAGGACCGCATCGAGATCCTGACTTTCGAGGGCGCCTTCCACGGCCGGTCCACCGGCGCCATCGCCGCCTCGGGGACCGAGAAGATGGTCAAGGGCTTCGGCCCGCTGATGCCGGGCTTCCGCACGCTGCCCTGGGGCGATCTGGACGCGCTGAGGTCTGCCATCAGCGACAAGACCGCGGCGGTGATGCTGGAACCCGTGCAGGGCGAGGGCGGCATCCGCCCGCTGCCCGATGCCGACCTGCGCGAAATCCGCGCGCTTTGCGACCGGCACGGCGCGCTGCTGGTCCTGGACGAGGTTCAATGCGGCATGGGCCGGACCGGGCGCCTGTTTGCGCATGAATATGCGGGTATTGCGCCGGACATCATGATGGTCGCCAAGGGCATCGGCGGCGGCTTCCCCCTGGGCGCGGTGCTGGCCAGGGAAAAGGCCGCTGCAGGCATGGTCGCGGGCACGCATGGGTCCACCTATGGCGGCAACCCCCTGGCCTGCTCCGTCGGCGCGCGGGTGATGGAGATCGTCGCCACCGACGCCTTCCTGGCCGAGGTGAACCGCAAGGCCGCCCTGTTCCGCCAAAGGCTGGAAGGTCTGGTCGCAGCCCATCCCGATGTCTTCGAAGGTGTGCGCGGCCAAGGCCTGATGCTGGGCCTGAAATGCAGGATTGCGCCCACGGATGTGGTCAAGGCGGGCTATGCCCAGCATCTTCTGACCGTGCCCGCCGCCGACAATACCCTACGCCTTCTGCCGCCGCTGAACATCACCGACGAGGAAATCGCCGAGGCGGTTGCACGCCTCGACCGCGCGGCGGCCAGCCTTGGCTGACCTTGCGACCAGGCGTGGCTTCGGCGGCGGGGACCACCCCTGCCGCCTGCCGAAGCGCCGACGATAGCTGCATCTTCTGTGTCCAAATATCCCGGGGGAATGCGCGGCACGCGCATGGGGGCAGCGCCCCCCTCTTGACCCGGCCGGCCCAAGCGGGCTTCCTTGCCCAAATCGCGAAAGACGCAAAAGATGAAGCATTTTCTGGACATCCATACCACCGACAAGGCCGACCTGCGCTCGATCATCGACCAGGCCCTGGCCATGAAGACCGCCCGCAACAACCGCCCCAAGGGCACGCCCGACGATGAACAGCCCCTCGCGGGCCGCATGGTTGCGCTGATCTTCGAAAAGCCGTCCACCCGCACGCGCGTCAGCTTCGATGTGGGCGTGCGCCAGATGGGCGGACAGACCATGGTGTTGTCGGGGTCGGAAATGCAGCTTGGCCATGGCGAGACCATCGCCGACACGGCCCGCGTGCTGTCGCGCTATGTCGACCTGATCATGATCCGCACCTTCGAGGAAGCGACGCTTCTGGAAATGGCCGAACATGCCACGGTTCCCGTCATCAACGGCCTGACCAACCGCACCCATCCCTGCCAGATCATGGCCGATGTCATGACCTTCGAGGAACATCGCGGCCCCATCGCCGGCCGCAAGGTGGTCTGGGTGGGCGACGGCAACAATGTCTGCGCCAGCGTGATCCACGCCGCGGGCCAGTTCGGCTATGACTTCACCTTCAGCGGCCCGCCGCCGCTTGACCCGGAACGCGATGCACTGGATTTCGCCCGCGCCCAGGGCGTCAGGGCGGAAATCGTGCGCGACCCCGCCCAGGCGGTCGAGGGCGCGGATTTGGTCATGGCCGATACCTGGGTGTCGATGCACGACCCGCAATCGGCCAAGGAACGCCGCCACAACCAGTTGCGCGGCTATCAGGTGAACGAAGCCTTGATGGCCCGCGCCAAACCCGACAGCCTGTTCATGCACTGCCTGCCCGCCCACCGCGAGGACGAGGTGACAAGCGCCGTCATGGACGGTCCGCATTCCGTCATCTGGGACGAGGCCGAGAACCGGCTCCATGCCCAGAAGGCCGTGATGCGGTGGTGCCTGGGCGTCTAGGCCGAGGTGCCGAACGCCCGCCCCCGGCGGGTGTTTCGCCCTTCCAGCCGGTTTTGAAAAACCTTCACATGGCTGACGCATCACTGTCGCACCGCACCCCTAATCGCTGCCCGACAGGCCATCAACGGCCCCAACGACCAGCCAGGAGAGCGCGATGCGTGACCAGCAGACCCGCAACATCTTTCGCACCAGCAAGTTGGAAGAGGCCGACGGCCCCGGCCTCAATCCCACCGCCAACCGCACCATGGGCGAGATCATCGCGGCCCGCTTCTCGCGCCGCGGCTTCCTTAAGGGCTCGATGGCCGTGACGGCGATTTCGGCCACGGTCAGCCCGATCGCGCTGCTGTCGGCGACCGATGCGCAGGCGCAGACCTCTGCCTCGGCCTTCGACTTCCCCGAAGTCACCGCAGGCGTGGACGCCGACCACCATGTCGCCCAAGGATATGACGCCGACGTGCTGCTGCGTTGGGGCGACAAGGTCTTTGCCGACGCGCCGGATTTCGACCCGCTGAACCAGTCCGAGGCCGCGCAGGAACGCCAGTTCGGCTATAACAACGACTTCGTGGGCTTCATCCCGCTGGACGGCGCCGATGATCGCGGCTTGCTGGTCGTGAACCACGAATACACCAACGAACACCTGATGTTCCCCGGCATCGTCACCATCCGCGACGTCGAAGAAACCGCCGAAGATGGCACCGTCACGACCACGCAGGAGATCGAAGTGACCG
>JAPSIP010000071.1 GCA_031178645.1 Paracoccus sp. (in: a-proteobacteria)
TATGCCTTGTAGGATCGGTGCGCAGCATCAGGGCGCGCAAAGAGATCATCAAGAGGACCGGCCTGCCGCAAAAGCGATTCGCCCGCTTCATCCACCAATCGGCCAAGGTCTCGGCAATGGCGGAACTGGGGCAGGGGGTCGTCCTCTATGATGGGGCGCTGCTGACGTCGAATGCCTTGCTGGGCCATCATGTCCTGGTGATGCCCCGCGCGATCATCCACCACGACGTGCGCATCGGCGATCACGCGATCATTGGCGCGGGCGTCATCATGGCAGGCGGCGTGACCGTCGGGCCGGACTGCTATATCGGCAGCGGCGCCTGCATCCGCGATGGCGTCAGCATCGGCGAGGGTGCGGTGGTGGGCATGGGCTCGGTCGTCGTGCGCGACGTGGCCCCGGGCGCGGTGGTTGCGGGAAACCCCGCCCGTGTCCTGCGGAATGCAGCCCAGCCCGCGGAATAGTTTTGCTTCGTAGTTTTTTCTAAATAACTTTCAGCAGTGAATTAATTGCTTTTCCATTGCCTTTAGATATCGAACGTCGGCTCGATAACAATATCGACCCAATAATTTGAAGCATTATAAGTGGCATTCGGAAACAGGCCTGTCGATCCTGCGCGGAAAACACCGTTTCCGCCCGCCCCGATTGCAGATGGCGCGGTCAACATTCCACTGGAATCCGTCCAATCCTCGTCAAAGTAATTCGACGAGAAGGCATAATTCTGGGTGGTCCCATAGGATGCCACATAAAGCGCGCCGGGTGTCAGTTCGATCGCGGAATCAAGAACACCCGACTGCCATCCCGTTGCGCCCGGATTTGATTGGACGGTAACGCTTCTCAAAAGGACTCCGTTCTGGTCCCACAGGTTAAGCGTGCGGATATCAGTGTCGAAAGCGTCGGCATTGCCGCGCCAGTAACGCAACTCGGTCAGGTCGCCGCCCATGCTGGATATGAACCTGACGCCCAGTTCATATACGGTCGGATCGTTGGTCACGATCTGGTCAGGGTTCTGCGACGCGTTGAATAGCGAAAAGGCGATGGTTTCCGGATCCTGGTCGGTGACGGTGACCATGATATCCCGAAGGATCGCCGGGCTGTTCCCGTCCGAGACCGAGATTTGCAGTTCATAGATCCCGTCGCCATCCGCGTCCAAGGGGTTCTCGTAATCCGGCAGATCGGCAAAGGTCAGGGCGCCGGTCGTGGCGTTCATGCGCAGCAGTCCTGCGTCCTCGCCGCCGCTGATGGCAAAGACCAGGGTGTCGCCGTCCGGGTCGAAGGCAGAGAATGTCGCCACGTCCAGCCGGTTCTCGGTGATCGAGAACGCCGTATCTACCGTCACAAAGGACGGCGCCTCGTTGGACTGGGGCATTGGGACGAAGACGGCATCCACCCAATAGTTCGTGCCCTGCCAGCTGACCGTGGGGAAGATGCCGGTCTGGCCATGCCCGAACACCCCGCCATTCACCGGAGTGGACAGTACCCCGTCCGGGCCCGTCTGGGCCGACGAGAAATAGTTCGGCGTCGCGGCATAGTTCTGCGTGGTGCCATAGGAGACGACATAGCGATCCCCGGGATCCAGCGTCACCGGCGCAGAAAGGATCGCGGTCTGCCACCCGTCATCACCCGCAGCCGAGACCACCGTTGCCGAGGCCAGAAGCACGCCCCCTGCAGTCCACAGGTTCAGCGTGCGGACATCGGTATCACCCGCATCCGCCGTTCCGCGCCAGTATCGCAAGGCGGCGACCTGACCCGACTGCCTTGCCTGCAGGATCGTGCCCAGTTCATAGCTGGTGCTGTCACCCGTCTCGACAAAGGTTGGTGCCTCGCCCTCGCCGAACAGGGTCGAGGGCGGGATTTCGGTCGTCTCGTCGGTGACCGCGATGGTGATCGCCTGGGTCACCGGCCCGCTGTTGCCGTCATGGGCCCGGATGATGATCTCATAGACATTGTCGCCATCGGAATCGGCGGGGTTGTCGTAATCGGGGGCGAAATCGAAGATCAGCGCGCCGGTCGCGGCATTGATCGAGAACCTGTTCGCGTCCTTGCCGCCCCCGATCGAATAGGTGACCGTATCCGCGTCGGGATCGGTTGCCGCGATCATCGCCGCAAGAAGCGCGTTTTCGGCGATGCTGAACAAGGCAGGCCCGCTGAAGACGGGCGCGCCTCCGGTCGGGGCGGTCGGACTGAAGCCTACATCCACCCAGTAGTTCGACGAAAGGTAGCTGCGCGTGGGCATGATATTGCCCGCGCCATAGCCGAAGACCCCGTTCGCACCTCCGGCAGCCATCAGATAGCCGAAGGGGCCGTCATGCGGGTTCGTGAAAAAGCCCTGCGTGGCGACATAGTTGTTCTGGGTTTCATACGAGACGATGTATTCCAGCCCGGCGATCAGGTTGACCGGCACGCTGAGTTCCGCCACCTGCCAGCCGCTGTCGCCCGGCGCCGATGAAAACTGGACCACGCCAAGAAGCGTGCCATCCGCGTTCCACAACCGTCCCGTCCGAATATCAGTATCGCCTGAATCCAGCGGATCGCGCCAATAGCGCAATTCGGTGATCTGCCCCGCCTGGGCAGCCGAGAAGCGCGTGCCCAGGTGGATCGTCCCGCTTTCCTGGTAGAACTGGCTATTGGGCGTGGTCCAGGGAATGAACAGGCTGATGCTGTCGGGGGTTTCCGGCTCGACAACCTCGACGATCTCGCGATCCAGGGTCGAGACAGTGGGCAGGTTCAGGCTGTCATCGATGGCGCGGACCCGGATGTCATAGGTCTGCTGTCCCGTCGCCAGCCAACTGTAGGTCCAGTTCGTCGTTCCCGTGGCGACATTCCAGGTCTTGCCGCCGTCGAACGACACCTCGACCAGGGCCACCACCCCGTCGTCCGTGGCCGCATTTCCGTCATTGTCGGTCGCCGTCCCCGCGATGGTGACGATGCCGAATTCCGGAACCGTGTCGGGCAGGTCGTTGATCGTTGCCGTGGCCGCGACCTCATCTTCCGAGGCCGCCGCGCGGACCAGTCCCTGCGACGCCAGCACCAGGTCCGCGACACCCGGCTGGATCCCCATATCGGCGAACAGGTTGATGACGAATTGCTGAAGATCCGCGTTCTCGATCGATGCGTCATAGGGCGAGCCGTCGTGCTTGTCGCTCAGTGCCCAGCTCCAGAAGACCGTCCCCGCACCGAACACCAGGGCACCGCTTTCGGCACGATAGAGCGACAGGTTATGCGTGGCGGTGCCCGGCGCCGTCGTGTTACCCTGATCGACTAGGATGCCGCGCCAGTCGATCGTGCTTTCCGAAAGATGGATCAGTCCCGCAGGCCGCCGCGGATCGTCCGGAGAGGTATTCCATTCATAGCCGATAAGGCCCGGCGCGATGCCAAGGGCGCCGCCATCGGCGATGCTTGTGTCGCGCCAGACCCGCAGGGGCGCAAACTGCGCAGGAACATCCAGGGCGCCGCCGAACTCGCCCGTTCCATCGGGGCCGAAAAGCTGCCCGGACAGCGCATTCTCGGCGCAGTTGCAGGTGTGCGGCTGGCCCGAGATCCCGTCATTCGGCGCCGGATAGCCCGCAAGCGGGTTGGCCTGGAACCGGATGTCGCGCCAGGTGCCGGTCCAAATGTCGGCCGGGTCCAGGTTGACGTAATCGGCGGGACCGGCATTGGGATTGGTATTAGCCCAGGTTTCCTTGTAGCAGACCAGCGTCCGATACTCGACCCCGTCGACCTCGGACGTTTCCCAGCGGGTCTTCCAATAGATGTCGTTGCCGCCCCAGAACAGCAGGTTCACGCCCGCTTCCCGCGCCGCCTCGACATTCTCGCGCTGCCCGCCGGACCAGTATTCGTCATGTCCGACCGAAATGAAGGCTTGGTACTTTGTCAGGTAATCCGCCCCCATCCGGTCGGTATCCACGCCCGAGATGTAGGAGATGTCGTAGCCGTTCTTTTCCAGCCAGTGGATCGCGGCGTAATCGGCCCCGAACAGATAGTCCTGCGCCCCCGACAAGGGTCCGCCCTGTTCGCCCTCGATTCCGCGGGTGATGAAGGGGCGGTTGTAGCTGACGGCATAGGCCCGGTCCTCGAAGCCGCCTGTCCGTTCCCCCGGAATGTCCGGGTGGTCGATCGTGCCGCTGGCATCGCCGTAAAGGTTCGCGCCGATCTTGCCGTTGTTGCCGAACCAGCCGTTATAGGCGTGCCATGTCGTGTCCGATGTCTGCAGGACGATGTCGGCTTCCCGGTCATCGTCGCGGATGATGAAGGGGATCTGGTTCACGGCGCCTTCGATCGGGTTGCCGTCCGCGTCCAGGCGCTGCAACCGGGCCAGATAGACGCCCGACACGGCGTCCTCGGGAACGTCCCAGCTGTCGGTGACGCTCCAGTTGCCGGCGTCGACCAGGCCAAGCGCCGGGTCATAATCGGCTTCCGGCTGGACGGTCGCGCTTTCATTGGTCCATCCGGACACCTTCCGGGCGCCTTCGCCGCCATAATAGCCAAGCCGGAAGATCTCGACATTGTAGTCGCTTCCGGCAGTGCCGTTGACGTTGATCTTGAAGTCCACCGTGTCGCCGACATTGACGCTGATCTGGGTCGCGAAGCCCTCGATCTGCTTTGAATGGGGAACATCCCAATAGGACTGGGACATGACCCCGTCGGTCCGCTGGTTTTCGAGGACAATCACATTGTCGGCCACGAAGGCATCCTCCACATCTGGTATCGCGTCCCCATGACGTTCACGGGGCCGCAAACAGCCCGGCGGCCGGGTGGGCCGAGGGGTTTATCATCCGCCGCCGAAGGACCGATCCGCCCTTGGCCTGGCATTCATCCAGGGTACGCGTGATCGCCTCGCGGTTCATGGCCTGCGTGCCGATGAAGACAAGCTCTTGCCGGCGGTCGCCGAAGGGCGCCTGCCAGTGTCCTGCGATCCGCGCAACAGCAGCAGGATCGGCGGGCCAGTGCCTGCGGGGCGTCGCCGCCCACCAGCGTCCCCCGTGCCCGATCTCGCGCAGGCGGCCGGCCAGGCTGAAGGTCCGCACCGCCTCGGGCGCGTCGGCGGTCCAGAAATGCCCCTTGGCGCGCATGACGCCCCCCAGAAGGCCGGACGGTCCGCAAAGGGCCTGGCTGATGCGGTCCCATTCAAAGGGAACGCGGGCGCGATAGCAGAACGAGGTGATCCCGTATTCTTCCGTTTCCGGGACATGGTCCTGAAAACCGTTCAACTCCTTGAACCACATCGGATGGCTGCGCGCGCGCGCCGGGCTGAACAGGCCGGTATCCAGCACACGGGCCGGATCGACATCGGCAAAGCTGGTTTCGATCAACCGGGCCTCGGGGTTCAGCGCCCGGATGATGCGTCGCGCGGCCGCCGTCCGCCGCGGTCCCGCAAGGTCGATCTTGTTCAGGATGATGAGATCCGCGAACTCGATCTGGTCGACAAGCAGTTCGACCAGGGTGCGCGCGTCGCTTTCGTCGCGGAACTCGCCGCGGTCGCGCAGGAAGTCGCGGCTGTCGAAGTCGGCCAGAAGACTGGCCGCGTCGACGACGGTTATCATCGCGTCCAGGCGGGCGACTTCGGCAAGGCTGCCCTGATCGTTGCAGAACTCGAATGTCGCCGCCACCGGAAGCGGCTCGGAAATGCCCGTCGCCTCGATCAGCAGATAGTCGAAGCGGCCCGCTTCCGCCAGGCGCCGGACCTCGACCAGCAGATCCGCGCGAAGCGTGCAGCAGATGCAGCCATTGGACAGTTCCACCAGGGTTTCCTGCGTCTGGTTCAGCTTCGCGCGCCCCGCCCGGATCAGGTCGGCGTCGATGTTCACCTCGGCCAGGTCGTTCACCAGAACGGCCACGCGCAGGTTCTGGCGGTTGCGGAGGATGCGGTTGATAAGGGTCGTCTTGCCGGCCCCAAGGAACCCGGACAGAACCGTCGTCGGCAGCCTTTTGTCTGGGTTCGTCATAGCCCCTCCACGATACGCACCGGGGACAGGCAAGGCACGTGTGTCCCTGTCTGCAGCCCCAAGGCAGTCGGCCATCAGGGCCGGACCGCTTGAAATCGGCGTCTCGAGGAAAAGGTGTCAGAGGTCACGCGGACCCGGCAATCATCCGCGAGGGGCAGCCATCAGACGAATGGGCAGGGCCATGTGGCGCCGCCCGCCCCTATCGGCCAGGTCCGGTGCATCGGCCTGTCCATAGGGAGGCATATCGGCCGGCGTGACCCTCCGGCAGCGACTGGGCCAGAGCGGAATCATACGACGTTCGTCTGATGGCCTTGGCTAGCTTTTTAGATCGGGCTATCGCTTGCGCGGCTGTTGGTGGCTGCCGCGGCCGATCTTGATCGCCGCGGCTGGCCGCAAAGGTCACATTGCAGCCTCGAACAGGGCACGGGTGTTCTGGGGTGTCATGGCGACCGGGTTGCCGCCGCAGGAGGGGTCTTCCAAGGCCATGACGGTTAGTTCGTCCAGCCGGTCGGCCTGAACACCCATCGCCGTAAGGCCGCTGGGGATGCCCAGTTCCGAAGACAGCGCAACGATCCGTTCGCGAAAGCCGTCGAAGCCGCCGGCAATGCCCAGATAGGCAGCGGCGGCATTGATCCGATCCTCGATGGCCGGGCGGTTGAAGTCCAGGACGGCAGGCATCACCACGGCATTGGTGGTGCCGTGATGGGTGCCATAGACGGCGCCGACCGGGTGGGACAGCGAATGGATCGCGCCCAAACCTTTCTGGAAAGCCACCGCGCCCATCAATGCCGCGCTCATCATGTGGGCGCGGGCGGTCAGGTTGGCGGGGTCGCGATAGACAACGGGCAGGTTTTCGAAGACCAGCCGCATCCCTTCAAGGGCAATCCCTTGGCTCATCGGATGGTAATGGGGCGATGAATAGGCCTCGAGGCAATGCGCCAGGGCGTCCATGCCCGTGCCTGCGGTGATGAAAGGGGGCATCCCCACCGTCAGTTCCGGGTCGCAGATGGTCACCATGGGCATCAGCCGGGGGTGGAAGATGATCTTCTTGCGATACGTCGCGGAATTGGTCAGCACGCCCGCGCGCCCCACCTCGCTGCCGGTCCCGGCCGTGGTGGGCACGGCGACGATGGGCGCGATGGCCTCGGCATCGGCGCGGGTGAACCAGTCGTCCACATCCTCCAGATCCCAGACGGACAGGTCGGGACGCTGCCCGGCCATCAGCGCGATCATCTTGCCCAGGTCCAGGGCCGAGCCGCCGCCGAAGCAGATCACCCCGTCATGCGCGCCTGCCCGGTAGGCCGCGATGCCCGCCTGCATGTTCGCCTCGGTCGGGTTGGGGTCCACGTCGGAAAAGACCGCGCGGCCAAGCCCCGCGCCGTCCAGGACATCCAGGGCGGCGGCGGTGATGGGCAGCGAGACCAAGGCCTTGTCGGTGACCAGCAGCGGGCGGGTGATGCCTGCGGCCCTGGCATGGTCGGCCAGTTCCGAAATCCGACCCGCGCCGAACTTGATGGCGGTCGGATAGGACCAGTTTCGGTTGGGGACATCAAAGCTCATGTCACGCCCTTTTCAGGTGATAGGATTTCGGGCGGGTCACGGAAAGGTAACCCAGATAGGACAGG
>JAPSIP010000409.1 GCA_031178645.1 Paracoccus sp. (in: a-proteobacteria)
CCCGTTCGCCCGCTTGAGGTGATAGGCGGGCATCTGCGGCAGCTTGGCCAATGCGGCCAGGGGCGCTTCGGGATCGGTGATTTCCTGGTTGCCGGGGGCCACGAAGCTGTCATAGCCCAGCGAAGGGTCGCCCAGCACGCGGCGGGCGAAGGCCTCGAACTCGTCCACGTAGAACTGGTAGTTGGTGAACAGGATGAAGTTCTGGAAATGCTCGGCCGCCGTGGCCGTGTAATGCTGCAGCCGCGCCAGGGAATAGTCGATGCGCTGCGCCGTGAAGGCCGCCAGGTGCTGCGACCCGTCGGGCATGGGGCCCGCGACACCGTTCACGATGTCGTCGTTCATGGTGTTCAGATCCGGCACGTCGAAGACATCGCGCAGCGAGAAATCCAGCACCCCTTCCTGCGGCACGGCCAGGTCGCTTTGATGCGCGACGGCGAAATGCACCGGCATCGGCGTTTCGCTGACACCCACCGTTACCGGGACGCCGTGGTTGCGGATCAGCAGCCCGATCTGTTCGCGCAGGTAGTTGCCGAACAGGTCGGGCCGGGTGACGGTGGCGGAATAGCTGCCGGGGGCCACGACATGACCAAAGGCCAGCCGCGAATCAACCGAAGGATGCGAGGTCACGGTCAGGCGCAGTTCAGGGTAATAGGCGCGATAGCGGGCCGTGGGCTTTTCGCCTTCAAGCGCCCGGGTGAAGCGGTCCAGCAGGAAGCCCGTCGATTGCGCGTAAAGCGCCTTCAGATGCGCGACCGCGGCGCCGGCATCGGTGAATTGCTGGCGTCCCGGGGCCGCCGGGGTGTCAACCGGAAGATAGCGGGTATCCGTGTCCATTCGTCTTGTCCTTGCTTTCCCCTGACCCTGCCAGCGACGCCCGCCGCAGGCAAGCGTCTGGCGTCCGGCAGGGCGGGCCGTTACGGTGCGGTCATGAAGATGCTGGTTTTCGGTCACGGCTATTCCGCAGGCTTTCTGACGCCCCTGCTGCGGGCGCGGGGCTGGCAGGTTCTTGGCACCACGCGGAACGATCCCCGCCGCGTCGCGTCCGCAGGGGCCGAGCCGGTCCTGTGGCCGGGCGAGGAAGAACGCCTGCGCCGCGAAATCGCTGCGGCGGACGCGATCCTGGTCTCGGCCGCGCCGGGGCCGCAGGGCGATCCGGTGCTGGCCGGGTTTGGCGACGACCTGGCGCGAGCGCGGCCCCGGTGGCTGGGCTATCTGTCCACCACAGGCGTTTACGGCGACCGCGACGGTGGCTGGGTCACCGAAGACAGCCCACTGGACGCCACCGGCCCCCGCGGCCAGGCCCGCATCCGGGCCGAGGGCGACTGGCGCGCCCTGGCGGACCAAGCCGGTCTGCCCCTGCACATCTTCCGGCTGGCGGGTATCTATGGCCCGGGGCGCGGCCCGTTCGAGAAGGTCCGGAACGGCACCGCCCGGCGGATCGTCAAGCCTGGACAGGTCTTTTCCCGCATCCATGCCGAGGATATTGCCCAGGTCCTGCTGGCCTCGATCGACCGGCCCGCGCCGGGCCGGGCCTATAACCTTTGCGACGACGACCCGGCGCCACCGCAGGACGTGCTGGCCCATGCCGCGGCCCTTCTGGGCCTGCCGCCGC
>JAPSIP010000410.1 GCA_031178645.1 Paracoccus sp. (in: a-proteobacteria)
GCGCAGGGCAGGCTAGGCTGATCCCGAAACGGGACAGAAGGGACGACCCATGCGTATCACCACCGCCATTCCGACGCTGATCCTGACCGGGGGACTGCTGGCGGGTTGCACCCAGGGCGCGATGACCGCCAACCGCCCCGCCCAGGCTCCGACCACCCAGATGACGGCCGAGCAGGTCGCAGCCGCCACCGCCGTGACCCGCGCCCCTGCGCCACGGCCGGCGGCACGCGCGACCGCCGCGCAGCTTGACACGACCACGCCCGAACAGCGCGCGGCCGCTGCAAGACCCGCCGAGGCTGCCGAGACGCGGTTGGGTACCACCATCGCGTCACTGGGCAATCCGTCCGAGGGCGGCTTCTGGATCAAGACGCCCCTGGTCAAGGAACGCGGCCTGGGCCGGATCGTCGATCCCAGCACCGGCAAGTCGGCCAAGGTGGACCTGATCCCGCTGGACGGGCCTGAAAGCGGCGGGTCGCAGGTATCGCTGCCCGCACTGCAATTGCTGGGCGTTTCGCTGACCGACCTGCCCTCGATCGAGGTTTATCGGTCCTGAACCACCCGCAGGGCTTCCTTGCGCGCGAAAGGCTTCATCCGTGCCCCGTGATCGGCCAGAAAGGCTTGCACGCGGGGCGCGTCGCGTTTCGACAGGTCGCGCAGCCACCAGGCGATGGCCTTCTGGATGAACCAGTCACGGTCATCGGCAAGCTGCGCGGCCCAGCCGAGGATGCGTTCCCGGGCGGCCAGATCGGCGGGCTTGGGGTTGTTCATCTTGGCCCAGGGCAGGGTGCCTACCAGGGCGGCGCGGCGGGTCCACTTGTTGGGGTGGGCCAGCCAACCCTCGACCTCGTCCAGCCTTGCCGGATCGGCCACCAGCCGTTTCTGTCCCGCGATCATGGCGCTGTCTGCGATGGCCCACCCGTCGAAGTCGGGCACCCAGCCCGCGATCAGCGCCCAGACCGCATCGTCGGGACGAATGCGGGCCTGCGTCAGCAGCTTGGCAGCAGCCACGCGGGCTTCATGGATGTCGCTGTCCCACAAACCGCGCGCCAAGCCCAGGCGGCCATTGAAATCCCGCGATGCCCGCCATTCGGCGACCAGATCGTCCAGTTGCGGGTTCGCCACCCCGAGGTAGACGCGCGGCGCCTTGTGATAGGCCAGCATCTGTTCGGCCTTTTCGGGATCGGCCAGGGCTTTCAGGGCATCCAGTTCGGTCATGGGAACCTCCGTTCCCGCGCTTCTAGGAAGCCGGGCGGCCGGGTGCAAGAACGGGCTGGCCGGGCAAGGGTGGTGGCGCTAAAAGAACCGCGCAATCAACAGGTGTGACCATGTCCCATTCGTCCGAACCCCGCCCGATGACCGCCCGCCGCAGCGGACCGCTGCGCGGCACGGCCCAGGTGCCGGGCGACAAGTCGATCAGCCACCGGGCGCTGATCCTGGGCGCGCTGTCGGTGGGCGAGACGCGGATCACCGGCCTTCTGGAAGGCCAGGACGTTCTGGACACGGCCAAGGCCATGGCCGCCTTTGGTGCGCAGGTCGAACGGCTGGGCGAGGGCGAGTGGTCGGTCCACGGCGTCGGCGTCGGCGGGTTTTCCGAACCCGAGGGC
>JAPSIP010000411.1 GCA_031178645.1 Paracoccus sp. (in: a-proteobacteria)
GTGATCTGCATCCTGTCGGGATGGATCGCCACCGTATCGACCTGCGTAGGCCAGCTGCGGTCGTATTCGCGCACCACCCAGGCCTGGCCTGGCCTGGGCAAGCGGATTTCGACCAGCGGCGAATCAATGCCCGCTGCCCGTGCAGTGGCGGCCACGGCGTCAAGCTGGTCCAGGCGATCCTCTCGCGCGGCGGGATCGTGGTGGTGCGCATGGTCGCCATGTCCCGCGTGATCGCCCGCTAAGGCTGCGGGGCCATCAAGGGCCGCACTGGTCGAGGGCGTCACCCAGCCCAGTTCGCTGCGCAGTGCGTCGATCCGTGTGCCGGCCTGCTGCGACCATGTGAGGCCGGTCACCGACACGAACAGCAGCGCCAGCGACAGGATCACACCGATGATCGAATGCAGCCAGCGGCGGCGCTGCGGGGGCGGCATCTCCGCGATCTTGCGCCGGAGGCGCGGCCCGGGGGGCCGACAGGGCGAGGCCTCCAAGAACCGCGATCCACAGCCAGTTCGCTGTAATAGCGTCCCACATCGCCCAGCAGCAGGTTCCGGTGCAGGTCATCCAGCCGGGTGCGGAAGGGCAGGATGCCGGTGGTGCCATAGGTGGTCAGGTCGCCCCGCACCTTTAGCGTGACGGGATCGACGAACAGCGTCCGATTTTCCGACTCCCCAAGCGAGGGGTCGGAGAACATGATCCGCGTGGTCCGGCCCGGCCCGATGGCCGGACGCACGGCGGACACCGCCAGATCTGCCCCCAAGGCATTGCGCGCGGCTTGTGCCTGATCGGCCAGGCTGCGGGGGGTGCCGGTGCTGCCGGTGAACAGGGCGTCGCGGTAAAGCCGGGTCTCGATCTGCGGGGTCAGGACGTAAAGCAGCCCGGTCAGGGCGGCCACGAAGATAAAGGGGCCGACGAACAGCCCGATATGGAAATGCATCCGCAGCAGGAAGGGACGCAGCGTGGCGCGGGCGGCGTCGGCCCGCAGGGTATCGGTCGGATGTGTCATGGATGAACCTGAAATGGACAAGTCGATGCCACCCGTCGTGGGCGGCGGCGTTTGTTCAGGTCAGGGCCGGAGGTCCGCGCTTGGGGATGGCCGGATCGCGGGCGCGCCCCTCGGCCCGGCGGATCTGGGGCAGGACGATGCGGGCCAGGATCCGTTGATCGGCATCCGTCAAGGAAGTCGTCACCTCGCGCAGCGCGGTCGGTGCCGTCAGGTTGCACAGCGGGCAATGCCCGTCGCCGTGGCCCTGATCGCCCGCGCCGTGATCTTCGCACAGGATGTCGTCCAGGCTGACGCCGGCCATGGCCCAGGCCTGAAGCCGCAGGTCCATCTCGGTCGGGGCGGGGCGTGCCGTCATGCCCGTGGCCAGGGCCAGCACCAGCATAGCCAGAAAGGCCAGGCCGAGGATCCGGGGTGAACGCTTGCGCCGCATGATCGTGGCGATGCCAGATCCCGCCCCGGCCGCGCAAGGGCCAGATTGACGCAGTGTGTTATCGCTTGCGTTCCCAGCGGCCCGATTCCTCGGACCAGTATTCGGCCTCGACGCCCGCGCCGGTCAGGCTGCGCCATTGGTCGCGGGCGCGGGCCGTTGCCGGGGCATCG
>JAPSIP010000412.1 GCA_031178645.1 Paracoccus sp. (in: a-proteobacteria)
CGCCCGCGACCCAGGCCGAGATTGCGCGCCGCCGTCCCGAACACCTGACCCCGCCTCAGCGCGACTTGCTGGACCAGTGGGGCTATCCTTTCGTTATGGAGGAGTTCCGCTTCCACCTGACTTTGACCGACCGGCTGCCCGCCACCCTGGCAGATCACGCGCAGGCGGTGCTTAGAGCGTATTTCGCGCCGGTGCTGCCCCGCCCCTTCGTCATCGACAACCTGTGCCTGTTCGGGGAACCCGAAGAGGGCGCGTTCCGGTTGCTGCATCGCTATGCTCTGACCGGCTGAAGCGCTTCGAGGAAACGCACCAGCCCCTCGTCAGTGGAGCGGTCATTGTCGACTTGGCGGAATAGGATGCCAGGGGGCAGGCTGAAGGTCGCACGTTCAAGGCGCAGTGCCTGGTCGCTCGGGTCCTCGCGGCCCCGGTCCGCCAGCCGCGCAGCCAGGATCGCGGCGGGGGCAGTCACCATCAGCACCACCAGCGACGGGAAGCGCGCGACGGCCTGCGGCAGCACGGCGCGCGAGGCGTTGAACAGAACTGTGCCGGTCCCGGCAAGCTGGGCGGCGGGAATGCCGTAGCTTAGCCCGTGGGCGCGCCAATGCAGCGCGAAATCGCCCCAGTCGATGCGGCGCGCGAACTCGGCCTCCGTCACGGCCTCGAAATCCTCGCCCCCTGCATCGGCGGGGCGGGTGATGACGCGACGGGCGGACCGTATGCCGGGGCAGGCCTTGCAGGCCATCGCCATCAGCGTGTCCTTGCCCGCGCCCGACGGCCCGACAACCGCGACAATCCGCGTCACGCGGCCAGTCCGGGCGTGAAGCGCGTCACATCGACCAGCCGGTTGCAGACCCGGTCGCGCGCGGATTCGTCGTGGAAGATCCCCAGGATCGCCGCACCGCGGGCCTTGGCTTCCTCGATCAGAGTCAGCACGACCTCTCGGTTGGCAGCATCCAGGCTGGCGGTCGGTTCGTCCAGCAGCATCACGGGGAAGGCATGGGCGAAGCCGCGGGCGATGTTCACGCGCTGCTGTTCCCCGCCCGAGAACGTCGTGGGCGACAGCCCCCAGAGGCTTTCCGGAATGTTGAGTCGCGCCAGCAGGTCGGCCGCGCGGAATCGGGCCTGCGCGGCCGGGGTACCAAGCCGCAACAGCGGTTCGGCCACGACCTCAATGGTTGGAACACGGGGGACGACGCGCAGGAACTGGCTGACATAGCCCAACGTGTCTCGGCGCAGCGCGACGATCTGGCGTGGCTGTGCGGTCACGATGTCCAGGCCCGCCACAACCAGCGATCCGGATGCGGCCAGGTAGTTGCCGTAAACCATCCGCATCAGCGTCGATTTGCCCGAGCCCGAGCGGCCGGTCAGCCCCACGCATTCGCCGGTCGCGACCTGCAGGGTGGCGCCCCTCATGACCTGCAGAACTGTGCCACCCTGGTTGTGCAGGGTAAAGGTCTTCGACAGGTTTTGGATACTGATCATGGTTCTACACCTGCAGGACAGAGGAAACGAGAAGCTGGGTATAGGCTTGCTGCGGATCATCCAGGACCTGATCCGTAAAGCCGGCTTCGACCACCCGCCCGCCCTTCATGACCAT
>JAPSIP010000072.1 GCA_031178645.1 Paracoccus sp. (in: a-proteobacteria)
CGGCGGGACCGGCGGACACATGTTTCCGGCCCAGGCCCTGGCCGAACTGCTGCTGTCCGAGGGATGGCGCGTCAAGCTGTCCACCGACGACCGGGGCGCGCGCTATGCGGGCGGCTTTCCCGATGCGGTCGAACGCAGCATCGTGCAATCCGCCACCACGGCCCGCGGCGGAATGTGGGGCAAGCTGACCGCGCCGCTGAAGATCGTCGCGGGCGTCGCCGCCGCGCGGACCCGGCTGCGCCGCGACCGGCCCGCCGTGGTGATCGGCTTTGGCGGCTATCCCACGATCCCGGCTCTGTCGGCAGCCCTGACGCTGGGCCTTCCGCGCATGATCCATGAACAGAACGGCATCATGGGCCGGGTCAACAGCATTTTTGCGTCCCGCGTTCACCGCATCGCCTGCGGCACCTGGCCCACCGCCCTGCCGGCGGGCGTCAGCGCCAGCCATACCGGCAACCCCGTCCGCCAGGCGGTGCTGGACCATGCCGCCGCCCCCTATGCCCCGCCGGGTCAGGGGCCGCTGCACGTCCTCGTGATCGGCGGCAGCCAGGGCGCGCGGGTGCTGTCCGACGTCGTGCCCGCCGCCCTTGCGGCCTTGCCCGATGACATGCGCGCCCGTCTGCGCGTCAGCCACCAGGCCCGGGCCGAGGACGCCGCCCGCGTCACAGCGGCCTATGCCGATGCAGGGGTCGCGGCCGAGGTCCAGCCCTTCTTTTCCGACGTTCCCGAACGGCTTGCCCAGGCGCAACTGGTCATCAGCCGGTCCGGCGCATCCTCGCTGGCCGACATCACCGTGATCGGGCGCCCCGCGATCCTGATCCCCTATGCGGCGGCGGCGGGCGATCACCAGACCGCCAACGCCCAGGCCCTGGCCGAGGCAGGCGGCGCCCTGATCCACCCGGAATCGGTGCTTGACGTGCCCGGCCTGACGCGCGACATCCGCGCGATCCTGAATGACCCCGCGCGTGCCAGCCAGATGGCCAGTGCCGCGCTGTCCCTTGCCCGGCCCGATGCGGCGCGGCGCCTTTACGACCTTGTCACGGAGATTGCCCGATGAACGCCGCAACCAAACTGCCGCACGAGCTGGGGCCGATCCATTTCATCGGCATCGGCGGCATCGGCATGTCGGGCATCGCCGAGGTGCTGCTGACCCTTGGCTATGACGTCCAGGGCAGCGACGCGAAGAAATCCAAGATCACCGACCGGCTGGAAACCCTGGGCGCCCGCGTCTTCGAAGGCCAGCGGGCCGAGAATATCGGGCAGGCGGGCGTGATCGTCATCTCGACCGCGATCAAGAAGGGGAACCCCGAACTTGAGGAAGCGCGCCGCCGCGGCCTGCCCGTCGTCCGCCGGGCCGAGATGCTGGCCGAACTGATGCGGATGAAATCGAACATCGCCATCGCCGGAACCCATGGCAAGACCACGACCACGACCATGGTCGCCACGCTGCTTGATGCGGGC
The DNA here is from genome assembly GCA_031178645.1 of Paracoccus sp. (in: a-proteobacteria). Lineage (GTDB taxonomy): Bacteria > Pseudomonadota > Alphaproteobacteria > Rhodobacterales > Rhodobacteraceae > Paracoccus. The sequence continues at coordinate 1,462 of JAPSIP010000072.1, forward strand.
GGCCTGGACCCGACCGTCATCAACGGCGGCGTGATCCACGCCTATGGTTCCAACGCGCGCGCCGGGGCGGGCGAATGGATGGTGGTCGAGGCCGACGAAAGCGATGGCAGCTTCAACCGCTTGCCTGCCGACATCGCCATCGTCACCAATATCGACCCCGAACACATGGAACACTGGGGCAGCTTCGACGCGCTGCGCCAGGGGTTTTACAACTTCGCCTCGGGCATCCCGTTCTATGGCCTGGCTGTCTGCTGCACCGACCACCCCGAGGTGCAGGCCCTTGTGGGCAAGCTGACCGACCGCCGCGTCGTGACCTTTGGCTTCAATGCCCAGGCGGACGTGCGGGCGATGAACCTGCGCTATGAAAACGGCATCGCGCATTTCGACATTGCGCTGCAAGGCGAAGGCCCGACCGAGACCGGTGATATCGAGATGATCGAGGGCTGCACCCTGCCGATGCCCGGCGACCACAACGTCTCGAACTGCCTGGCCGCCGTGGCCGTGGCCCGCCACCTTGGCATCAAGAAGGCCGAGATCCGCGAGGCCCTGGCGAAATTCGGCGGCGTCGGTCGTCGCTTTACCCGCGTGGGCGAGATGAACGGCGTCACCATCATCGACGATTACGGCCATCACCCGGTCGAAATCGCCGCGGTGCTGAAGGCCGCGCGTCAGGCCACCAAGGGCCGCGTCATCGCCGTCCACCAGCCGCACCGCTATTCGCGCCTGTCGAACCTGTTCGACGACTTCTGCACCTGCTTCAACGAAGCCGACGTGGTCGCCATCGCCGAGGTCTATGCGGCGGGCGAGGATCCGATCCCCGGCGCCAGCCGCGACGATCTGGTCGCGGGCCTGATCGCCCACGGCCACCGCCACGCCCGCGCCATCCTGGACGAAAACGACCTGGAGCGGCTGGTCCGCGAACAGGCCCGGCCCGGCGACATGGTGGTCTGCCTTGGGGCGGGCACGATCTCGACCTGGGCGAATGGGCTGCCGGAACGGCTGCAAGGACGGGCCGCGTGACGCAGGCGGGGCTTGTCACTGTGGCCGTGGTGCTAGGCTGGTTGGTCCTGGCGACCATGCAGCGGCGCTTGCAGCCGCGCCACCGCATCCGTGCCTTCTGGGCACTGATCCTGATCGGCATCCCCGTCTTGGGCTGGCTGACCCTGAACGGCGGCCCCATGGCGGGCGTGGCGGGCCTGGCCGCCGGCATCGCCGTGCTTCTGCGGGCGCCGCGCCGCCCGTCGCGCAAGCGGGCCGCCCCACCAGCCGAGTGAGCGGGGAACCTCACGCAAGCCCCGACGGTTGGTCTTGTCCAGTCACCTCGATAGGACGCAATGGATCAGCCGATCTTCTTCGACACCTGGACGAGCCTCGGCAGGGTCATCCTTGTCGGCACCCTGGCCTATGTCGGGCTGGTGGTGATGCTGCGGGTGTCGGGCAAGCGCACGCTCAGCAAGATGAACGCCTTTGACCTGATCGTGACGGTTGCCCTTGGCTCGACCCTTGCGACCGTCCTCTTGAACCGTTCGGTCCCGCTGGTCGAGGGCATGGCCGCCTTTGCCCTGCTGATCGGCCTGCAATTCGTCATTACCTGGCTGTCCGTCCGGTCGGAGGGGATTCAGGATCTGGTCAAGGCGGAACCCACGGTTCTGGTCAGCAAGGGCAGGCCGATTCCCCAGGCATTGAAGCGCCAGCGTGTCACGATGGAGGAGATCCGCGCTGCGATGCGCCAGTCCGGCCATGCGGATCTGGACGACGACATCACGGTCGTTCTGGAAACCGACGGCTCTCTCAGTGTTCTGGCAGGGCGGGACTGAACGGGCGGCGCGGTTGACCAGGACCATGCCTCTGGCTACCACACCGCCATGATGACCGATTTTCCCCCCGTCCGCGGCACCCTGACCCCAAACCGTCCCTTGGACAGCCTGACCTGGCTGCGCGTCGGCGGCCCCGCCGACTGGCTGTTCCAGCCCGCGGACGAGGACGACCTGGCCGATTTCCTGCGCGATCTGGACCCTTTGATCCCGGTCTTTCCGATCGGCGTCGGCAGCAACCTGATCGTGCGGGATGGCGGCATCCGGGGGGTGGTGATCCGCTTGGGACGCGGCTTCAATACCATCGCCGTCGAGGACGACCGCGTCACCGCAGGCGCGGCGGCGCTTGACGCCCATGTCGCGCGGCGCGCGGCGGATGCGGGTCGCGACCTGACCTTCCTGCGCACGATCCCCGGCAGCATCGGCGGGGCGGTCCGCATGAACGCAGGCTGCTATGGCAGCTATGTCGCCGACCACTTGGTCGAGGCCCACGCCGTCACCCGCAACGGCGACCGGATCGTGCTGACGCCGCAAGACCTGCGCTTTGCCTATCGCCATGCCGACCTGCCCGAAGGATGCGTGCTGACCGGGGCGACGTTCCGCGCCGCAGAGGGCCAGCCCGATGCGCTGCACGCCAGGATGGCAGAGCAACTGGCCAGGCGCGACGAGACCCAGCCCACCAAGGAACGCAGCGCCGGATCGACCTTCCGCAACCCGGCGGGCTTCAGTTCGACCGGGCGGGCGGATGACGTCCACGACCTGAAGGCCTGGTCGCTGATCGACCGAGCGGGCCTGCGCGGACACAGTTGGGGCGGGGCGCAGATGTCGGAAAAGCACCCCAACTTCCTGCTGAACACCGGCGGCGCCACCGCCGCGGAACTCGAGACCCTGGGCGAACTGGTCCGCCGCCGCGTGATGGAGGACAGCGGCCATGATCTGCAGTGGGAGGTGATCCGGGTGGGCGAGTTTCTGCCGGATGCAACTGCAAGCTGATTAACGATTTTTGCAACAATCTTTGGCAGATAGCTAAAAATCTCCTTTTGTGATTTCTGCGCATCAGGTATCCTGATTCCATAAGCGCAGACCGGGGCGAACCCGGCAGCGCGGGGACAGGAAAATCCCGGGCTCAACCGGGTCGAAAGGCGAAACGTGGCGGGCAGGTCGAGCAGGACAGCCCATACCGTAGCCGTTCTGATGGGCGGACCCTCGGCTGAACGCGAGGTGTCTTTGTCATCGGGGCGCGAATGCGCGAATGCGCTGCGGGTGGCGGGCTATGAGGTCATCGAGGTCGAGCTTGGCCCTGAACGGGGCGGCGATCTGGTGGCCGTCCTGGCTGGTCTTCGCTGCGACGTCGTCTTCAATGCCCTCCATGGCCGCTGGGGCGAGGATGGCTGCGTCCAGGGGATCCTGGAATGGCTGGATCTGCCCTATACCCATTCGGGCGTGCTGGCCTCGGCCCTGGCGATGGACAAGACGCGGGCCAAGGATGCGCTGCGTGCGGCCGGTTTGCCAGTGGTCGAAAGCGTCATCGCCTGCGCGGCCGAGGTTCGCGCCCGTCACGTCCTGACGCCGCCCTACGTGGTCAAGCCAAATGACGAAGGCTCGTCGGTCGGGGTCTATATCGTCCATGACGGCGCCAACCAGCCGCCGCAACTGGCCGATACCATGCCGCGGCATGTCATGGTCGAAACCTATGCGCCCGGACGCGAACTGACGACCGCCGTGATGGGCGACCGCGCCCTTGGCGTCACCGAGATCGTGACCGAGGGCTGGTATGATTACGCCGCCAAGTATTCCGTCGGCGGATCGCGCCACATCATCCCCGCCGATATCCCGGCCGAAATCACAGCGGCCTGCCTAGACTACGCGGTCCGCGCGCACCGGGCGCTTGGCTGCCGGGGCCTGTCGCGCACCGATTTCCGCTGGGACGACACGCGCGGCTTGGACGGCCTGATCCTGCTCGAGGTGAACACGCAGCCGGGCATGACGCCGACCTCGCTGGCGCCCGAACAGGCGGCCCATGCCGGGATCGGCTTTCCCGACCTGATGCGCTGGATGGTCGAGGACGCGCTATGCCCGAGGTGATCGACCACCGTCCGAACCGCCCGCAGCCGCAGGTGGACCGCGTCAAGCGCGACCCGGCGCCCACGCGTCTGCAATACCGGCTGGAACGCATGTGGCTGCGCCCGATCTGGCGCCGGACATTGCGCATCGGCGTGCCGGCATTCCTTGTCGCCATGACTGCTGGCCTGTGGCTTGCGGACGAGGATCGCCGCGCCCTGCTGTCGGACGGCGTGCAGCAGGTCATGCACAAGGTGCAGAGCCGCGAGGAATTCCAGGTCCGCACCATGACGGTCGAGGGTGCATCGCCCGTCGTCGACAAGGCGTTGCGGGCGATGTTGCCGGTGGAACTGCCGGCTTCAAGCTTCGACATCGACCTGACGGCGCTGCGCCTGCAGGTGATGCAGTTGGACGTGATCGAATCCGTGGACCTGCGCATCAAGCCGGGCGGCATCCTGTCGGCCGTGGTCAAGGAACGCGAACCGGCGATCCTGTGGCGCCATGCCCGTGGGATCGAGATCCTGGACAAGACCGGCCACCGCGTCGCCTCGGTCACGGCGCGCGACGTGCGCCCCGAGTTGCCGCTGATCGCGGGCGAAAGCGCCGACATGGCGGTCCCCGAGGCGCTGGCCCTGATCGACGCGGCAGGGCCGATCCTGCCCCGCGTCCGCGGCCTGGTCCGCCGGGGCGAGCGCCGCTGGGATCTGGTGCTGGATCAGGGTCAGCGGATCATGCTGCCTGCCCAGGGCGCGCTGACCGCGCTTGAAGCGGCGATTGCCCTGGACCGCGCGCAGGACATGCTGGGCCGGGACATTGCGGTGATCGACCTTCGCAACCCGTCGCGGCCAGTGATGCGGCTGGGCATCGACGCGCGAAACAGCCTGCGGCAAGCGCGCGGAGAGCCGCTGCTGGGGCCGGATGGCAAGATCATTCAAGAAGAAGAAAAGAAGGGGGGCTAAGGCGATGGCGGAACTTTATCAAACGCAGCGGGCGATGCGGAACATTCGCCGGGCGGCCCTGCAACGCGGCGTGATCGGCATCCTGGACATCGGCACCTCCAAGATCGCCTGCCTGGTGCTGCGTTTCGACGGCACCGGCACCTTCCGCGAGACCGATGGCGTGGGACCGATGGCGGGGCAGGTGAACTTCCGCGTGATCGGCGCGGCATCGACCCGGTCGCGCGGGATGCGCCGGGGCGAAATCGACGTGATGGCCGAAACCGAACGGGCGATCCGCACCGTCGTCGCTGCCGCGCAGAAGGTCGCGGGCGTGCGGGTTGACCACGTCATTGCCTGCCTGTCGGGGGGGCGTCCCTCGTCCTATGGCCTCGCAGGCGAGATCAACCTGGATGCGGGGCGGGTCCATGACCATGACGTGGCCTCGGTGATGGCGGCCTGCGATGCGCCCGATTTCGGCCGCGGCCGCGAGGTGCTGCACGCCCAGCCCGTCAATTTCGCCGTGGACAACCGCACCGGCCTGGGCGATCCGCGCGACCACGTGGGCAACCGGCTGTCCTGCGACATGCATGTGCTGACGGTCGATGGCGATGTCATCGGTAACCTGATCCAATGCATCCGCCGCTGCGACCTGGAACTGGCGGGGGTGGCCTCGGCCTCTTATGCGTCGGCGCGGGCATCCCTGGTCGAGGATGAACAGGAACTGGGCGCGGCCTGCATCGATTTCGGCGGCGGCGGGACCGGCGTGTCGGTTTTCATCAAGAAACACATGATCTTCGCGGATAATGTTAACATCGGCGGCCAGCTTGTCACCCAGGACATCGCCCAGGGGTTGCGGGTGCCGCTGCCGGTGGCCGAGCGGCTGAAGACCCTGAACGGCGGCCTTGAGGCCACCGGCCGCGACGACCGCGACCTGCTTGAGATCGGCACGGGGACCGGCGAATGGGACACCGACCGGCGGTCAGTCAGCCGCGCCGACCTGATCGGGATCATGCGCCCGCGGGTCGAGGAGATTCTGGAGGGCGTGCGCGAAGTGCTTGATGCCGCGGGCTTCGACGCCATGCCCAGCCAGCAGATCGTGCTGACGGGCGGGGGCAGCCAGATCCCCGGCCTGGACGGTCTGGCCGCGCGCATCCTGGGTCCGAACGTCCGCTGC
>JAPSIP010000073.1 GCA_031178645.1 Paracoccus sp. (in: a-proteobacteria)
TCCGGGATCAGCATGGACACGGGCTGGCCCAGCATCGCGGCCTCGGCCTCGATCCCGCCCACGCCCCAGCCCAGGACGGCCAGGCCGTTGACCATGGTGGTGTGGCTGTCGGTGCCCACCAGCGTGTCGGGATAGGCGACCAGGTCGCCGTTCTGGTCAGTGTCGGTCCAGACGGTCTGGGCCAGGTATTCCAGGTTCACCTGATGGCAGATGCCGGTTCCGGGCGGGACCACGCGGAAGTTCTGGAACGCGTTCTGGCCCCATTTCAGGAACTGGTAGCGTTCGATGTTGCGTTCGTATTCCAGATCCACGTTCATCTGGAAGGCGCGCGGATTGCCGAATTCGTCGATCATGACCGAATGGTCGATGACCAGGTCCACCGGGTTCAGCGGGTTGATCTTCTGCGCATTGCCGCCCAGGCCGATGATGCCGTCGCGCATCGCGGCAAGGTCAACGACCGCCGGAACGCCGGTGAAGTCCTGCATCAGCACGCGGGCGGGGCGATAGTTGATCTCGCGCGGGTTCTTGCCGCCAAGGCTGGCCCATTCGCCAAAGGCCTTGATGTCATCGACGGACACGGAAAAGCCGGCGTCTTCGAAGCGCAGCAGGTTTTCCAGCACGACCTTCAGCGAGGCAGGCAGCTTCGAGAAATCGCCAAGCCCGGCCTCGGTGGCGGCGGCGATCGAGTAATAGGCGTATTCCTTGCCGCCCGCCGATAGCTTGCGGCGCGTCTTGGCGGTGTCGGTTCCGATCTGGATGGGCATGGGGGCCTCCCTGTCTGCGAAATGGATGGGTCGGGCTTGCGTGGCCCTGCTTTGCCCGATGCTGCCGGGCTGCGCAAGATACCGCAGGCTAAATTGTATGCAATCGCATACCATACTTGCCGCTGTTGCTCAAGAGGCACGGAGAGTGGTTCGGCTGTCCCTTAACGAAGCCTTGATTTGTTCACTGTGCGGGCAGAGGGCTATGCAAGGGGCAGTTCAATCACGCATCGGAAGCCGGAATGTCCACTGGAGCGGCAGCCAGACAATCCAGAACCTTGCTTGGCGCGGCCCTGTGCGGCCTGGCGTTGACGCTGGGCGGCTTTGCCTGGGCGCAGCCGGAAGGGCCGGCCGCGGAAGGATTGCCCGCCCTTGCCGGGTCCGCGCCGGCAACTGCCGAGGAGGGCGGGACGCCGATCATTGCCGCGCCCCGTGAACCTGCCCGGATGGCGCCTTCGGCCTCGTCCTCGCATCTGTCGTCGGACATGGGGGGCTTCAACAGCTTTGCCGCGGGCGATCCCGCCGCCGCCCCGCCGCCGCTGGAGCGTTTTGGCCTTCATGCGACGCCCGTGGTGGTCGAGCTGTTCACCTCGCAGGGCTGTTCGTCCTGTCCGCCCGCAGATGCCATGCTGGCGGGGCTGGCTGACGCGCCGGACATCCTGCCGCTGTCCTTTCACGTTGACTACTGGGATTACCTGGGCTGGGCCGACAGCTTTGCGCGGCCCGAATTCACGGCGCGGCAGGAACGCTATGCCCATGCTGCGGGCGAGCGGTCCGTCTACACGCCGCAGATCATCGTGGACGGGCATGACACCGCCGTCTCGCTGGGACCGGCGCAGCTGACGGCCCTGATCGACGCCAGCCGCCTGTCGCCCGCGATGGTCAGCGTCCAGCGCGACACCACCCCCCGGGGCGAGGTGATCGAATTGATGCCCCTGTCCGATCTGGGCGGGATGGTCGAGATCCTGATGGTCCGCTATGCCCCCCGGCGAGAGGTGCGCATGACCGCCGGTGAAAACCGCGGCAAGGTCATCACCTATACCAATGTGGTCCTGTCCCTGGACAGCCTAGCCGAATGGGACGGACATGCGGCCCTGCGGGTCACTGTCAGCCCGGCCAGAACGGCGGACGACAGCTTCCCTGCCGATACCCGCCATGCCTTGCTGGTCCAGAGGGAAGATCACGACGACATGCCAGGCCCGATCCTGGCAGCCATCCGGCTGGATTGACGAAAGGCCGGGGCTTGCCCGCCCGCCCGCGATGCGGGACAAGATCGCCAACACGCGACCGGAAAGGGATGATGCGATGAAGGAACCCAAGGCCTGGGTGCTGCAAGTGCTGGAATGGGGGCCGCTGCTGCTGTTCTTCGGCGTCTTCATGCTGAATCGCGGCGGCGATGTCGCGCTGTGGGGCCAGTCCTACACGCCGCTGGTCTTTGCCACGCTGGTCTTCATTCCCGCGCTTGCCCTAGCCACGCTGGTCCGCTGGCGCCTGACGGGCAAGCTGGCGCCGATGCAGATCGCGACGCTTGTGCTGGTGGTGGTCTTCGGTGGCCTGTCGGTGTGGCTGAACGATCCGCGTTTCTTCAAGATCAAGCCCACAATCATCTATCTGCTTTTCGCGGGCCTGCTGGGCTTCAGCTACCTGGCCGGTCGCAACTGGCTGCAGGCTGTCCTGTCCGAAGCCCTGCCGATGGATGCCGAAGGCTGGCGCAAGCTGACGATGCGCATGGCACTGCTGTTCCTTGGGCTGGCCGTGGCCAACGAGGTGGTCTGGCGCGGCATGTCGGAAACCACCTGGGTGTATTTCAAGACCTTCGGGATGCCCCTGGTGATCTTCGTGTTCCTGCTGGCTAATGCGGGCCTTTACCGCGCCCATGCCCTGCCTGATCCCAACGACAAGGCCGGCGGATAAGATGTCCGGCGAATCGCTGGTGTTGCCGGTCAGCCAGGTGCGGCTGGCTGTTTTCCTGATCAACATGGCCGGCGCGTCCGAACGCCTTGCGGCGATGGAGGACAAGCTTGCCCGCGCGAACCTTCCCTTCTGCCGCATCACGGGCATAGACGGGCGCGCCCTGACCTATCCGATCCCCGAGTTTTGCGAACGCAGCTATCGGCTGTTGCACGGCCGGCGCACATCGCCCGCCGAGATCGGCTGCTATCTCAGCCACGTGGCCTCTGCGCGCGCCTTTCTGCAGGGTGACGCGGATCTGGCCCTGGTCGTTGAAGACGACGTATCATTCGATCCGGATTTCCTGGACACGCTGGACCGGGCAGCGATGCAGCGCGACTTGTGGAATCTGCTGCGGCTGACGACGGTCAACCGGGGGCGGCGGTTCCCGGTTCGCGACCTGGGCAATGGCCGGTCGCTGGCGCTGACCCTGACGCGCGAAAAAGGGGCAGGGGCCTATGTGATCGACCGCCGGGCGGCGGAATGGATCGTGACCGACCTGATCCCGATGCGGCTGGCCTTCGACATCGCCTTTGACCTGGAATATCTGGCCGGGTTGCGGGCCTGCTTCGTGCACCCCTTGCCCGCAAGCCAGGCGTCAGATCATCCGACGCAGATCCAAGACAAGCGCCTGGCCTACAAGCTGCCCCGCTGGCGCTATGGGACGGTGCTGCCCTATCGGGCCTGGCTGGAATTAACGCGGGTGGCCTGTCGGGGGTGCGGCTGGTGGCGGCGCGGCGCCGGTCAGGCCTTCACCCCGCCCAGTTGCGAGGGCGCGGCCAGCAGACGTGACCATCGCGGCTGCGCGCGGCCCGGCAACCTGGCGCGCAGCAGCGACAAGGGAAGCGCCCAAGGCTGGGCCATTGCCGTGCGATAGAAGTCGAACAGCCCGTGGCGCAGATAGGGCGACCAGTGGGACAGCCGCTGGGCCGGACGCTCGGCCGGAAAGCCCAGCCGGTCAAGCGCGGCCAGCGTGTCGCGATCATCGATCTGCACGTCCAGCCAGTTCGCGGCCGGCTGGTCGAGGCCCAGGCCAAGCGCCTGCCTGCGGCCCCCGTCCAGCCAAAGCTCCATCGCGAAGTCGAACAGGTCATTCTCGCGCGAGGTAATGTTCAAGACCTCGGCCCTGCGCCCGGCGGGGGTTTCCAGTGCGGCTGCGGCCGTGTCGCGAAACTCGGCCCCGGCCAGCAGGACGACGCGGCCGATGCTGCCCGGACCGGCGTGGCGCAACGCCTGCAAGGCCACCCGCGCGCCCAGCGAATGCCCGATCAGCGCGACGGGCCGGTCGGCGCGGTCGGCAAGGTCTGACACAAGCGCCCCGACCGCCTGGCCTGCCTGGCCGGCGCGGGCATAGGCCTGCCCCAGCATCCCCCGCGCTTCCCAGCCAAGCGCGAGCGCCAGCCCCTCGTCCGGGTCATCGCCGCCAAAGCCAAGCGCACGGGGCCAGGACAGCACCCGGCGTTGCGACGGATCAGGGTTCAGGGACAGGATATGCCGGTGCGGATCGCAATGGGGGACGGCTGGCGAATAGCGATATCCGTGGATCATCACGATCAGCGGCGCATGTCCGGGCAGGGCGCGGGCAAGCTGCGCCAGTTCCCCTGGCTGCGCCCGATCCGCATCGATCTTGACCACCGGCATGACAGCCCCCTTTCCCGTGCCCGCAGGCATGGACCCAGGGTGCGACAGGGGCGTGAAAGAAGCGTTAAGCGTGCGTGACGCACGGTGCGCAGGTGATGCAAAGGCAGGCTGAAAGCCGCGTAATCCCCTCCAGGCCGTTTTCACCATTGAATTTTCCTGCCCTCCGCCTCTATGTTGCCCCTATGCGTCATGCGACCTTCAATCGCGGGTTGTGGGCGCTTCCAGTTTCGCAGCGCGGCACCTCTGGCACCGGATTCACGGAAGGCGGCATGTGTCACGCGGAAAGCCCGCCCGTGGCGCATCACCGTGCGACCGGGCGAAACCAGACAGCGGCGCGCCCGGCCTGACAGCCACGCGCCAACCGTAAGGAACAGACGCGATGACGCGCGCAAGGGACGGTCAGGATCGGAACGGGGGGGCGTGCTGCCTTTTCCGTCCCGTCCCCGTTGCCCCAGCCGCGCCCGTGTCCCCATCACATCGCAGCCTGCGCTTGGGGGTGCCATTGGCGCCGCCCGACCCGGGACTGCGCGAAAGAATTGAACATGGCAAAGAAAATGCTGATCGACGCCACCCATGCCGAGGAAACTCGGGTGGTCGTGGTGGACGGAACCAAGGTCGAAGAATTTGATTTCGAGACTGTAAATAAGCGCCAGATCTCGGGCAACATCTACCTCGCCAAGATCACGCGGGTCGAACCCTCGCTTCAGGCGGCCTTCGTGGATTACGGCGGAAACCGCCACGGCTTTCTGGCCTTTGCGGAGATCCACCCGGATTACTACCAGATCCCGGCCGCGGACCGCGACGCGCTGATCGCCGAGGAACGCGCCTATGCCGAGGCGCAGGAGGCCGAGGATGCCGCCCGCGCCAAGCGCCGCCATGCCCGCGCCCAGAAGGCCGAGACGGGCGACGAGATCGTCAGCGCCGAGGTCGAGGACGGCGAAGCCCCCGACGCGGCCGAGGACGAGGGCGCCAGCACCGCCCGGGAGGATCGGGCCGACGCGGACCAGGACACGGCGGCCCAGAACGAAGATGAAGGCGACGAAGCCGGCTCTGAAACCTCGGCCTCGGACAAGGACGAAGAGATCGAATCGGTCGCTGACGAGGACGTGGCCGAGGAAGTCCGTGCGCCCCGCAAGCCCCGCGCCCGCCGCTACAAGATCCAGGAAGTGATCAAGGTCCGGCAGATCATGCTGGTCCAGGTCGTCAAAGAGGAACGCGGCAACAAGGGCGCCGCGCTGACCACCTATCTGTCGCTGCCGGGCCGCTATTGCGTCCTGATGCCCAACACGGCGCGCGGCGGCGGCATCAGCCGCAAGATCACCAATGTCGCGGACCGCAAGAAGCTGAAGGACATAGCGTCCGAACTGGACGTGCCCAAGGGCGCAGGCCTGATCATCCGCACGGCGGGCAGCCAGCGGACCCGGACGGAAATCCGCCGCGATTACGAATACCTGCTGCGCCTGTGGGAACAGATCCGCGACCTGACCTTCAAGTCGGTGGCCCCCGCCCCGATCTATGAGGAAGGCGATCTGATCAAGCGGACCATCCGCGACCTGTACAATTCGGAAATCGACGAAGTCCTGGTCGAAGGCGAGCGTGGCTATCGCGTCGCCAAGGACTTCATGAAGATGATCATGCCGACCCATGCCCGGGCCGTGCAGCAATATACCGACCAGATGCCGCTGTTCGCGCGCTATCAGGTTGAAAGCTACCTGGCGGGGATGTTCAACCCGACGGTTCAGCTGAAATCTGGCGGCTATATCGTCATCGGCGTGACCGAGGCGCTTGTGGCCATCGACGTGAACTCGGGCCGGGCCACCAAGGAAGGCTCGATCGAGGAAACGGCGCTGAAGACCAACCTGGAGGCCGCCGACGAGGTGGCGCGCCAGTTGCGCCTGCGCGACCTGGCAGGCCTCATCGTCATCGACTTCATCGACATGGAGGAACGGCGCAACAACGCCGCGGTCGAGAAGCGGATGAAGGACAAGCTGAAATCTGACCGCGCGCGGATCCAGATGGGCCGCATCTCGGGCTTTGGCCTGATGGAGATGTCGCGCCAGCGCCTGCGTCCGGGGATGCTGGAATCGACCACCCAGCCCTGCGCCCATTGCCACGGCACCGGCCTGATCCGGTCCGACGACAGCCTGGCGCTGACCATCCTGCGCGGCATCGAGGACGAGGGTACACGCAAGCGTTCGCGCGAGGTGCTGGTCAAGGCACCTGTGGCGGTGATCAACTACCTCATCAACCAGAAGCGCGAACATATCGCGGGCATCGAGGCGCGCTATGGCCTTTCGGTCCGACTGGAGGCCGATCCGTCGCTGATCTCGCCCGATTTCGCCATCGAGAAGTTCAAGACCGCAACCCGCACCGTCCCCGAGCTTTCCGCTTCGGTCCTGTCGGTCGATGCCGACCTGATGGCGCAGATCGACGACGAGGACGTGGATCTGGCCGAGGAGGTCGAAGTTGAAACCGAAGCCGAGGTCGAAGCTGCGGAATTGACCGAAAGCGTATCGGCCGAGGATGACGCCGAGGGACGCGGCCGCCGCCGTCGCCGCCGCCGCCGGCGGAAGCCAGGCGACCGCCCCGAAGGCGAATCCGCCGAGGCGGATGACGAGGCCGAGGAAGCCTCGGGCGATGCCGACGCCGTTTCGTCCGACGCCGCGCAGGGTTCCGACGCCGATACGGACGAAGAGGCCAGTGGCGCCGAGGGCGAGACCGACCGGAACGGCCGCCGCCGCCGTTCCCGCTCGCGCAACCGCCGCCGCGGGGGCGATCTGCCCCAGGCTGAGGGCCTGCCCGAGGTCGTGGACCTGCACGACCAATCGGCCGAGCCTGCCGAATCGCTTCCGGGCCTGAACGCCCGTCGCGACCCGGTCGAGGAGGGCGAGATCGTCCCGCTGTCCGAGATCGCCTCGGAACCGCAGGCCGAACCGCAAGCCGCCGAACCGCAAGCCGCCGAACCCGAGCCGCAGCCGGAAGCCTTTCTGCCCGGCGATGTCGTGGCGACCGAGGAAGCGGCGGTTGCAGAGGTCGAGACCTTGGACCTGGCGGCACCGGAAGCGCTG
>JAPSIP010000413.1:0-1145 GCA_031178645.1 Paracoccus sp. (in: a-proteobacteria)
GGCGGTGAAGATCGCCAGATCGCCGGGGCGTAGCGTGCCCAGGAACCGGCCTGCCACCCCATCAAACCATTCCAGTTGCGCGGCATAGCCGGGAATGTCGCGGCGATGGCCGAAATTCGTGTCGAACTCGACGAAATTGGCGAATGTCAGGCTGCCGGGTTCGGCCTCATGCCCTAGGCGGACCAGATGTTCGGCTAGATCCGCGTCGGACTTGCCCTTGTGCAGGTGGGTGATGCCGCGATGGCTGAAGATGTCGCCGATCTTGCCGATGGCATGGGTCACGCGCCCCGCGCCTTGGGCGATGTCCAGGATCGTGCGGCCTGGCGGGGCGATGGCGAAGTCCCGGCGGTTGCCGGTGCGGCGGAACGCGCCGGGCGCATTACCCACGAAGGGCCGCGCGATCACGCGGCCCACGCGCATGGCGTGCAGCATGGGGGCGAGCGATGCACACAAGCCGACCAGCCGGTCGAGGCCGAAATGATCCTCGTGCGCGGCGATCTGCAGCACGCTATCCACCGAGGTATAGCAGATCGGCCAGCCGGTGCGGAGATGCTCGGCCCCGAAATCCTCGATCACCTGCGTCCCCGAAGCGTGGCAGTTGGCGAGGATCCCGTCGGTTCCCGCCAGGCCGCAGATTCGCGCGGTGACTTCGGGCGGAAAGGCGGGGGTCGTCTCAGGGAAATAATGCCAGTCCCAAGGCACCGGCACGCCCGCGATTTCCCAATGGCCCGAGGGCGTGTCCTTGCCGCGAGAGATTTCGGTGGCCGCCCCCCACAGCCCTTGCGGCGGCACCATCAGCCCCGGCGCGTCCTGCCCTGAGGCCAGCCGCACCGCCGCGCCTAAGCCAAGCGGCGCCAGGTTCGGCATGTTCAAGGGTTGCGCCTGCGCGATATGGGCGACGGTGTTGGCGCCGGTATCGGGCCGGTTGTCGTTGAAGAACCCGTCCGCATCGGGCGCGCCGCCGATGCCCACACTGTCCATCACGATCAGGAAGGCGCGCCGATCCGTCATGACGCGATCCGTTCGCGGACCAAGGGACCGGGCGCGCCATCCTCTCCCAGACGATAGGCGGCGGTGACGGCGGCGACGGCCACCTCGGCCGCGGTGTCGTCGGCGGCGTGGACCAGGGCCAACGGGCGGCCCGG
>JAPSIP010000413.1:1155-1571 GCA_031178645.1 Paracoccus sp. (in: a-proteobacteria)
CCAACCTCATCGCCAAGCTTCGCCAGCATGGATAGGCCCACTCGGGGGTCGATCACCTCTCCCGCGCGGACGCGGCCACCGCCAAGGGCCACGACGGCATGGCCAAGCGCGGTCACGTCGATCTGCGCGACCCGACCTTCGGGCGTGGGGACGGGGCGGACGACCGGCGCGGGGGCCAGATGTGCGTCGGGCCGGTCCAGCAGATCGGCAGGGCCGCCCTGTGCGGCGACCATGCGGCCAAAGACCTCGGCCGCAGCGCCGGAATCCAGCAGGTCTGCAAAACCTTCATCCCCCTGCCCCGCAAGGCGCAACACCTCGGATCCAAGCGCCAGCGTCAGGTCGCGCAATGCGCCGGGTTCGCCTTTCAGCACACGGATGGATTCCGCGATTTCCAGGGCGTTTCCCGCGCTGCGGGC
>JAPSIP010000414.1 GCA_031178645.1 Paracoccus sp. (in: a-proteobacteria)
GCCCGGTTTCAGGCAGGTTCTTCCAATACTTGACCGGCATCTCCGACCGCATGGCATTGGTCTTGATCCGGGCCGGGTTGAAGATGTTGGCGAAGTATGTCTGCCACAGGTCGTGGCTGGCATCGTCCGGCAGGTTCGGGCGGTCCGCAGGCGGGTCATAGGACAGCGTGCCGTCGAAGCGTGCCGTGCCTTCGGGCGTGGCAATCAGCCAGTCCATATCGGCGAACCGCTTGGCGAAGAACGGCGTCGCGGCTTCAAGGATCGGGTGTTCCGGTTCGAACCAGGCGCCGAAGCTGCGGCGCAGACCCTGGGCCGGCAATTCGTGGAACCGGACAAAGGCGTGCATCTTGTGGATGTCGCGGCGCACCGACTTGGCCATGCGCCCCAGCCGGTCGGTCAGCGAATCGGCGGGGTTGGCGATGAAACGGCGGTCGTCCTGCAAGCGCATCAGCGCGGTGTAAAGCAAGGCCCAGCGTTCTGGGTCGGAATGGCTGGCGACCGTGCGGGCGAGGCCGAGGAAATCCTTGCTGGCGCTGACCGAATGGGGACCAGGCGGCGGCACGGGATCGGACCCGAACAGGCCCCCGTCGTCCCAGGCCACATCGGCCGGGCTCACGCGGTTGCTGGCCAATTGCCGCGCCGCGTCGCGCCAGGCCTGGAAGCGGCCAAAGCGGGGCAGATCGACGCAGATCACAGCAGTTGCAATTGCTCGGGCGGCGGGGCGAAGCGCGCGCGCAGCGAGGCGCTGTCGGTCAAGGCGCCCGGATGCCAATCGGGCAGCGTCACGAAGGCCCGCGCCTTGGACATGATCGCCCCCATGCGCAGCAGGTCGGCATAGCGCACCGGTCCGTTGCGACGTGCGGCCAGGATGCGCTGCACCGTCTTGGTGCCAAAGCCCGGCACGCGCAGCAGCATGTCCTTGGTGGCGCGGGCGACATCAACCGGGAATTGCGCCCGGTTCGCCAAGGCCCAGGCCAGCTTGGGGTCGATCGACAGGTCGAGGTTGCCGGACGGATGGGCCGCGCCGATCTCATCGGCCTCGAACCCATAGAAGCGCATCAGCCAGTCGGCCTGGTACAGCCGGTGTTCGCGGATCAGGGGCGGCTTGACCAGCGGCAGCACGGCCGAGGAATCGGGGATCGGGCTGAAGGCGGAATAATAGACCCGCTTCAGGTCATAGCCGGAATAGAGATTGGCCGAGGTCTTGAGGATGTCCCGGTCGGTGGTCGCATCCGCGCCGATGATCATCTGCGTGGACTGGCCCGCAGGGGCGAAACGCGGCGCACGGCGCCCGGTATGGGTCTTTTCCTTCGCGGCTTCCCGAGCCAGGCGGACATCGGCCATGGCCGCGCGGATCGTCTCGGGGCGCTTTTCGGGGGCCAGTTCGCGGATGCTGGCGTCCTGCGGCAGTTCGATGTTCACGGACAGCCGGTCCGCGTAAAGCCCCGCCTCGGCCACCAGGTCCGGCGAGGCGTCGGGGATCGTCTTGAGGTGGATATAGCCCTTGAAGCCGTGATCGACCCGCAGCATCCGCGCAATGCGGACCAGACGATGGGCGACATGGTCC
>JAPSIP010000415.1 GCA_031178645.1 Paracoccus sp. (in: a-proteobacteria)
GTCCATCGCCCCGATCAGAACGGTGCCGTCCAGATACAGCCGCCCGGTTTCGACCTGGTCCACCACGCGCGGCGCGTCCCCGGTCAGGTCCAGCATCGTGCCGTTGGTGACGATCTCGGCCGCGATCCCCTTGGCGCGGGCCATCATCACATGTTCCCGCAGATGCAGGTGTTCGCCATGCATGGGGATCACGATCTGAGGCTTCAGCAGTTCGTGCAGCGCCTCGATGTCGGGGCGGTTCGCGTGGCCCGAGACGTGGTAAAGGCCGTCATCGGCGTCAAAGACCTCGACCCCCAACTCGCTGAGGGAGTTCATGATGCGGCCGACCGACTTTTCGTTGCCGGGGATGGTCTTCGAGCTGAACAGGAAGCTGTCGCCTTCCTTCAGCATCAGGCCCAGGTAGCGGCCGCGCGACAGTTGCGCACTGGCGGCGCGGCGTTCGCCCTGGCTGCCGGTGGCCAGCAGCATCACCTGGTGGCGCGGCAAGCTTGCGGCCTCTTCGGGGCCGATGGTGTCGGGGAAATCGGTCAGAACGCCGGTTTCCGTGCCGACTGCCACCATCTTGCGCATGGCCCGGCCCAGCAGGCAGACCTTGCGGCCGCCCGCGATGGCCGCATCCGACAGGGTCTTGAGGCGGGCGATGTTGCTGGCGAAGGTCGTGGCGACGACCATGTTCTTCTGCGCCATCACCCATTCCAGGATGGGGTTGGCCAGCACAGCCTCGGACCGGCCGGGATGGGTCGAGAAGATGTTGGTGCTGTCGCAAGCCAGGACCTTGATGCCCCGCCCTTCCGCGGCGATGTCACGCCAAGCAATCGGGTCGAAGGGATCGCCCACGACCGGGGTTCCGTCCAGCTTGAAGTCGCCGGTATGGACCACGCGGCCCGCAGGCGTGTCGATGATGAGGGCCGAGCTTTCGGGGATCGAGTGGCTGACCGGCACGAACTGCACGGTGAAGGGGCCGACCTGCGTCACCTCGGGGCGCGGCCCGGTGATGTTGACCACCGAGGGCGAATGGCCCGCATCCTCCAGCTTCAGCCGCACCAGGGCGCCGGTGAACTGGCGGGCATAGATCGGGACATCCAGCCGACCGTAAAGGTGGCCCAGGGCGCCCAGGTGATCCTCGTGCCCGTGGGTGATGAAGATCGCGTCCAGCCGGTCGCGGTTCTTTTGCAGCCAGGTCAGGTCCGGCATGATCAGGTCGATGCCGGGGCTGCTCTCCATGTCGCCGAAGCTGACGCCCAGGTCGACCAGGATCAGGCGTTCGCGGCCTGGCTGCCCATAGCCGTAGACATAGGCATTCATGCCGATTTCGCCCGCGCCGCCCAGCGGCAGATAAATCAGGCGCTCAGCCATTGCCTATCTCCTTGTTGTAATCGTGAATGAGCCGCAGCCCGTGCATCGTCAGATCGTCTTCGATTGCGTCAAACAGGTCAAACCCCTGATCGAACAGCGGCGCAAGCCCTCCGGTTGCAATCACCTTCATCGGGCGGCCCCTTTCCGCGCGAATCTGGCGGACCACGCCGTCCACAAGGCCGATATAGCCCCAGAAGATCCCCGACT
>JAPSIP010000074.1 GCA_031178645.1 Paracoccus sp. (in: a-proteobacteria)
GCCCGTGAACGAGATCGAACTGGCCTGATGATCACGCAGCTTCTTCAGGCCGCTGCCTCGGACGGGGCATCTGACGGGAAATCTGAAGGGGCACCTGATGGGACATCTGACGGGAAGATGATGCGATAGCAGGTGCCCGCCGTGGTGCTGCGGGTCATCCGCCCCTCGATCTGCTGAACGAAGGCCTCGACGATCTTCATGCCGGAACTGCGCGTGATGGTGTCGGACATGCCGATGCCGTCGTCGCCCACATGCAGTTCCGCCTCGCCATTGCCGGCGGACAGGCGGATCGAGATCGTGCCGCGCCGGTCGTTCGGAAAGGCGTATTTCACGGCATTGGTGACAAGTTCGACCACCGCCAGGGCCAGCGAGGTGGCCGTGTCGGCCCCCACCATGACACCGTCCTGCGTCCTGAGGTCCAGCGAGATGTCCCGTTCGGCCGGAACAAGGGCGGGGCTGCGGCAGACCTGTTGCAGCAACAGGCCCAGATCCATCTGGTGGGCATTCGCCGCCTGGTAAAGCACGTCATGGACATCGGCGATGGCCGCAATGCGGGCTTTCAGCTCGTTGCCGTCAAGGCCGCCTTCGCGCCGCATCTGGAGGCCGATCATGCTGTCGACAAGCGCCAGGTTGTTCTTCACCCGGTGGTTCAGCTCGCGCATGAAGCGTTGATGCTGTTCGGCCTTGCGTTCGGCTTCCTGGCGAAGCCTTGCCTGTTCCTCATGCGCGCTGCGTTCCTCGAGGTTGCGCCGCACGAAGCCGCCAAGCACAAAGGAAAACAGCCCGCCCGCCGACAGCAGGATCCAGACCGGCACGCAACGCCAGAACCAGGACCACAGGATCAGGTCGCGGGCGATGCCGAACTGCGCATAGAGCGGAAGATCGTCCGCCTTGGTAAACGCGTAAATCCGCCGGGTCCCGTCCGTCACGGCCCTGGCGCTGTAATGGCCTGTCGGACCCTGCGCCATCGCCAGCCGCGCCGGCGAGGAAGGGTCGAGGAACATGGGCCTGATCGGCAGATGCCGGACCAGCAGCTTGCCGTCGTCGCGCAGCAGGGACGCGGATTCTCCGTCCCGCCGGGCGACGCTTCGCAGGAAGACGCGGATCGCCTCGATGCTGACGGCGGAAACGATGGCGCCCTGGAACGATCCGTGGCGGAAGGGCTTGACCACGATCAGCGCATCCTGGCCCTGCGGCTGCAGCGTGATGCGATCCAGGATCAGCGTGCTGCCGGCCTTGATCCCGTCCAGATAATCGCGCGGGGCGGCGGCGGCGGTCACGGGAAAGGACCGGCTGGATGCCATCCAGCTGCCGTCAAGGCCCATCACGGCCAGGCCATGCGTCATGCCCTGGCCCCCCTCGATCCGGGCCAGGAAGTCGTGGAACGCCCTGCTGGTCAGATAGTCGGGGTCAGCCTGGGCATCGACATGGGCCAGGGCCGCGTCGTGAAGGATCGTCTGGGTCTGGATCAGCCGCTGCGTGTACTGGCGGACCAGGGCCACGTTTTCATAAGCCTGGTCGATGGTCCGCTGCCGTTCGTCCAGATAGGTGATCGTGCCCCACAAAACGCTGCCCAGCAGCGGAAGCAGCAGGCTTCCGATGCGCAGGATCGTGATGCTTTTCGCCTGGTGCAATGTCCGGTCCCGCAGCTTTTCGGTTGAAGAACAGTTTTCTATGGCCGATCCCGGCTCCGTAGCCGCACAGCCATATCACCACAAGATGACCTGTCTGCAAAGACATGTTGCTTTTTATGAAGCCGCCACCGCCTGCGTTGCATGGGGCGCCCCCGGCGTCCGTCGCGGTTGTCCGCACCGCTGCAGTCGCCCCCCGCCCAAGGCCTGATCCGCCAATGCCGGTGCCGTGTTGGAACATTCGCCCGCCTTCCCTGTTGGGAACAGTCCGCGGGGGAGGCATCGTCTGGATCACGGCATGGCTTTGGCCTGCCGCCTGAACCTTCCCCGGTTCTGAAATCCGATCCGCCCCGGGGCAATCCGAACCCGGGCATTCCAAGGAGATCGCCATGAAGACTCTTTTCCTTTCCGCAGCCGTCGGCCTTGCCAGCCTGGGCACCGCCTGGGCACAGGACATGACCGCGCAGGACTTCGTCACCCAGGCAGCCAGCGGGGGCCTGTTCGAGGTCCAGTCGAGCGAGCTTGCCCTGCAAAGCGCCCAGGACACCGAGATCCAGGAATTCGCCAACCAGATGATCACGGATCACACGACCAACAACCAGGAACTGATGGCGATCGCCCAGGCCGAGAACCTGTCGATGCCGGCCGAACTGGGCAGCCCCCATGCCGAGATGATGCAGGCCCTGCAAAGCGCCGAGGGTGAGGCCTTTGATTCAGCCTATGTCCAGAACCAGGTCGCGGCCCATGAAACGGCGGTGACGCTGTACCAGACCTATGCGGAAGGCGGCGACAACGAGGCGCTGATGGCCTATGCCGAGAAAAGCCTGCCCGTCCTGCAGCAGCATCTGGAACATGCCCAAAGCCTGACCGGGCAATAACGCCCTGGCACCAGGGGCTGCCTGTTCCCGGGGACAGGCAGCCTTCCCGATCCGCGCGGTGACGCGGAACATCCGTGACCCCAGGGGCCTGCCTTCGCAAAGGGGCGCAAGGCCCCATCGGCAATCGGGCGGCTGACACATGCAGGGGCCAATGCCATGACCAGGGTGGACATGTTCGAACGATATCCGGCTGATCCCTTGCGCCTTGCGGTAATGGTCATGCTGGCCGCGGCCTCGGTGTTTGCCATGATCGGCGAGCTGGGCCGGGTCTTGCCGCCGCATGGGCTTTGGGATTTCGGCGCCTTTGTGGCATCGGGGCGGGCGGCGGCGGAAGGGCTGGATCCCTATGGCATCTATCCCCTGACCCCGCATGTGGTCCTGCCGGGCTTTGAATCCTGGAATCCGAACCTGAACCCGCCGATCTCGGCGCTTCTGTTCCAGCTTTTCGACCTGGCCGAGCCGCAGGCGTCGCTGCGGGTCTGGCTGTGGATCTCGGTCGCCTGCTATGTCGCCACGGTGGTCCTGCTGGTGCGCCGCTATGGGCGCGGGATCGAGGGGCTGCTGATCGCGGTCTGGGCCTTCGGGCTGGCCGGGTTCTGGGACACCCTGTTCCTGGGGCAGATCTATCTGCCGCTGCTTCTGATGGCGGTGGGGGCATGGCTGCTTCTGGAACGGCAGGAACTTCTGTGGTCGGGCATCCTGATCGGCCTTGTTGTCGCGATGAAGCCGAACTTCCTTGTCTGGCCGGTGCTGCTGTTCCTGTCCGGCCATCGCCGGCCCGCCCTTGTCAGCCTTGCGGTGGCGGCGGCGGCCAGCCTGATCCCGGCGGTGATCCTTGGGCCGGGGGTTTACCGGCAGTGGCTAGGCCTTGTCGCCTCGGACGGCGAGCGGGCCTTTTTCCTGACCAACGCGTCCCTGTCCGGGCTTGCCGCCCGCGCCGGGATACCTGCTGCGGGCACGGTCCTGGGGGCGGCGCTTCTTCTGGGACTGGCGGCCTGGGCCTTTCGCCGCCGTCCCGTCGTCATGGCGGCCAGCAGCGCGGCACTTGTGGCCTCGGTCCTCGCCTCGCCGCTGGGCTGGATCCATTACACGCTTTTCCTGCTGCCGGTCCTGCTGCATTTCTGGGACCGGCGGGCGATGTGGGTGGTGGGGGGCCTTCTGGTCGTGCCGGTGCCCTTTGTCATCGACCAGTTTGCGGCCGGCAGCGGCGCGCAGCTGACCATCGGGTCGGTTTACGGCTGGGCCGTCCTGCTTTGCATGGTCGTGGTGATGCTTCCTGAAGGCAAGAGATCAGGCCGGGCATCCCTGGCCACGTGAAGGCGCCAGAAATCGGTCTCGGCGGCCAGGACGAAGCGTTCGGCAAGGGCCGCGGCATAAACATCGCGCAGGCCGTTGGTGGTCCACCGCTCGATCGGGGCCTTCGGCTCCATCACGATCCTTGCATCGGCCAGGAAGTCGTCGGGCGGCAGATGGTGGCGCGCATCGACCGTGCGGCCCCAATGGTGCCAGGTGCTGCCGCCCTGCGTCGGGGCTAGCCCCAGCCCGGCGGTGAAGGGACCGACGAAATCCAGCACAAGGACGCGGTCCGGCGCGTCAAGCCGTGCCAGGACCGCAGCCCCGTCCCGCAGGCTGTCGTCATAGCGGCGGAAGGCGGGATATTGGCCCTCGTTCCAAAGCCTGACAAGCCTGATCCCGTCGTAATTGGGCAGCGACAGCGCCACCCCCTGCCGCGCCAGCCCAAGCCCGCCATGCAGGCCAAGCACGACCGAGAAATGCACAAGCGGCGGGGCCAGGAAGGCCAGCAACAGCAGCGGCACCCCGGATCGCAGGGGATGGGCGGCGCGCAGGCTTGCCTCGGCCGCGACAGCGGCACCTGCGCCCAGCGTCAGGATGCCCACGATCTGAAAGTTCTGCTCGATCAGCAGGATGCCGGTGAGAAGGCAGCAGACCAGAAACAGGACATCGCGGAGGCTTCGCCTTGCCCACAGCAGCAAGGCGGCGAAGACGGCATAGATGCAGATCTCGGGCAGGTTTCGCTGCAGCTCGGTCACCAGGGCGCGGGGGCCGGGAAGATCGCCGCTGACCTCGCTTGCCAGGCGAAGGTCGGCAAGATAGCCGGCGGTGCCGCCCCAGACCGCCTCGATCCCCAGCCCCGCCGCCGCCGTCAGCGCCAAGGCCGATGCCGCCCATCCCCATTGGCGGCGGTCGGACAGCATGAAGATCAGGAAAGCGATGCAGACAAGCCCGTAGCTGATCTTGAGGTAAATCGTCAGAAGCGTCAGCAGCGCCGCGCAGGCGACGTCCGCCGCCCCCTGCCCGCGCCGGGGCCGCAGGGGCGGCAGATACATCACCAGCAGCAGCCCAAGGGCCGCCCAGCCGATGCGGTTATAGAACATGGCGAATGACAGATCCGCAATCCCTTCGCCCGGGTTCATCGGCACCGCGACGATCAGCAGAAGATAGATCGACAAGGGCAGGCCAAGCGCCGGGTGCATCCGGGTCGCGATCACATGCGAGGCCATCACGGCGAAACCCAGCGTCGTCAGGCCCATGCCCACCGGCATCGCCGCCCCCAGGCTGCCGCCAAGGGCCAGGCCGATGGCCGGGATGTAATAGGCGATCGGTCCCAGTGAGGACCGGAAATCCACGTTCGGCACCTGGCCCGTCTGGATGCGATAGGCGCCCTCCAGGAAGATGAACAGGTCGTTGACATATTTGGTGGTCACGGTCTGGCCCGGAAGGGCCAGGACAAGGCCGATCAGCAGGCCCGCCAGCAGGATGATCCGGCCCTGCGGCATGGCCGCCAGCCGTTGCAGCGGGCCGGTTCGGCCTTGGGTCTGGCCCTGGGGCCTGACCTGGGCGGGCATCATTGCCTCGGCTCCTTCCGCATGTGGATCGTCCAGTCGTCCGTCTTCAGGACCGGGACGAAATGCCGGTCGATGAAGGACCCATAGACCCCGCGAAGCTGGAGGCTGTTGATCCCGATCCTCGGCTCCATGATGGTGTCCACGTCGCGGTAAAGCTGCGCCGGCGGCAGGTGGTGTTCCGCGCTGACATTGCGGTTCCAGTGCAGCCAGGCATTGTCACCGCTGGGCGGCGGAAGGCCCAGTCCGGCCGGGAAGGGGTTCACGAAGTCCAGCGTCGCGACCCGGCCGACATCCGGGCCAAGGCGCTGCAGGGCCTGGCCGCCTGATGTGAAGCTGCCGACGTAGAGGCGCGAAAAGCCATGATCGCCCGCCGACCACAGCCGGGTATAGCGGACGTCGCGAAACCCGGGCAGCCCCAGCGGCGTGCCGGCATTGGCGGTGGCAAGAACGCCGTGCAGCACCAGGGCCGATGCGTGATACAGCGTCGGCGGCAGGGTGAAGGCCAGAAGCAGAAGGGGCGTCGCCCCCGCCAGGGTCCCGGTGCCGCCCAGAAGCCGCTGCGCCGCCACCCCGGATCCGGCATAAAGCGTGATGACCCCCCAGTTATGGGCGTTCTGGCTGACGATCAGCAGCCCCGCCGCCGCACAGCCGGCATAGAAGACCGCATCCCGCAGCGACCTTTCCTGCCACAGCGCCAAACCGGCGATCAGGGCGAAGACCGCCAGGTCGGCGAAGTTTCGCAAGGTCACGTTGATCAGCGCGGTCATTCCCCGCCCGCCGCTGATGCGGGCCGTTTCTATCAGGTCGGCCAGATGGCTGGCGGTGCCGCGCCAGAACACCTCGGCCACGGCAGCCACCGCCAGGACCAAGGCCAGCGACAGCGCCGCCCGGCGGCGCTGGCCCGGGATGACGACCAGGAAGACCAGGAAGGCAAGCGCGACGGCGCCATAGGTCAGCTTGCTGTAAAGCTGAAGCAGCGTCAGGGCGGCGGCGCACAGCACGTCTTGCGTTTCCTGCCACCGCCGGGGGGCCAGGGGCGGCAGATACATGATGACCAGCAGCCCAAGCGCCGCCCAGCCGATCCGGTTGTAGAACATCGCGAAGGACAGCGCGCCGATCCGGTCGCCCAGGTTGATCGGCACGGCAAGCAGCAGGATCAGGAAGGCCCCGACCGGCACCGCCAGAAGCGGATGCAAGCGCGATCCCAGCACATGGACCGCAAGAAGCGTGAAGGCCAGGATGACCAGGGCCATGCCCACCGGAAGCGCTGCGCCAAGGCTTCCGGTGATCCAGTAGCCGGCGGCCGGGACCAGATAGACCAGCGGCCCAAGCGCGGTGTGGAAATCGCGGTTCGGCACCTGCCCCCAACTGATGCGGTGGGCGCCATCAAGGAAGATCAGCACGTCATTGGCAAAGGCGCTTGTGATCGTGCGGCCCGGCGCGCCCAGGATCAGGGCGCAGGACAGCCCGATCAGGGCGATCAGGACAGGTGCGGTGGCCTGCCGCATCATGGCCGGGCAACCGGCGCGCGGCGATGGATCTGCCAGAACTCGGTCTGCTGGATCAGCGTGAAGTTGCTTTCAACAAAGGGCAGGTAAAGCGCGCGGACGGGGTCGGACCCGCCCGCCCGGACGAGGACGACTTCGGCATCGGCGAACAGGGCCTCGGGCGCGGGATGGTCCGTGGGGCCAAGCGTATTCAGCCACCGCATCGCGGGCATCATGCCCCTGGCCGGGCGCAGGTCCAGGGCGGCCGAAAAGGGATCGGCCGCGCCCAGAACGGCGATGCTTTGGGGCTGCGGGTCCAGGGCCGACAAGGCGCGGATGCCATCCTCGACCGTGCCCAGGTATCGGTTCGCGCCGCCGAAGTCTCCGCCGGTCCACAAGTCGGCAAGCCGCACCCCCTCCATCCCCGGAAGGGGCAGGGGCCGTCCGGCGCCC
>JAPSIP010000416.1 GCA_031178645.1 Paracoccus sp. (in: a-proteobacteria)
CAGCCGCTGGCAGGGTGCGCTGGACCGCGAGAAGTTCGACGCCGTGATGGGCGGGCGCGATCCTGACGACCTTGCCGCACCCATCGCTGGTCTGGCCCTGCACCCCGCCGGGCTGCAACTGGGCGAACGCAGCGCCGACTGATCCCTCCTTGGAAGGCGCAAGGGCACCGCAGCAATGCGGTGCCTTTTTTCGTCAGACCAGAACGTCGATGTCGCGCGGCGGGATGCCCTGCTGGACGGCCAGCAGGTTTTCCATCATCCGCGTGATCGAAGGCGCAAAGCCCGCCGCGTCAAGCGCGCCAAGATGCGGCGTCAGCACCACGCGTTCCAACCCCAGCAGCGGATTGTCAGGCGTGATCGGCTCGACCGAGAACACGTCGATCCCTGCCCCGCGCAGCCGGCCCGCGCGGATGGCACCCGCCAGGTCAGGTTCGACCAGGACGCCCCCGCGCGCGGCGTTGACCAGGATCGCGTTGGGCTTCATCAGCGCCAGGCGGCGGGCGTCGATCAGGTCGCGGGTGCTGTCGTTCAGGTCGCAGTTCAGCGTGACCACGTCCGATGCCGCCAGCAGGTCGTCAAGCGGCACGAACCGGGCGTTCAGATCCGCCCCCTCGGGCTGCGGCAGAGGGGAGCGCTTGGTGTAAAGGATCACGCAGCCGAAGCCGCGCAGCAGTTGGGCCAGGGCCTTGCCGACATATCCCATGCCGACAATGCCCACGGTGCGGCCCATCAGCGTGGCCGAGGTCGGACCGACCTGCCCCTTGGGCCAGCCGCCAGCGGCAATGCCCATATGTCCGCGCACGATATTGCGGTTCACGGCAAGGATCAGGCCCAGGGTCGTTTCCGCCACCGCGACGGCGTTCGATCCGGTCGTGCGCAGCACGCGCACGCCATGTCGCCGCGCCGCATCCAGGTCGATGCCGTCATAGCCCACACCCCATTTGTGCACCGCCCGAAGCCCTGGCGTGGCGAGCATCCTGTCTGTCACCGGCATGTCACCGGTAATGGCGAAGCTGGCGCCCTGCAGCACGGCAAGCTGATCCTTCGGATCGCGAGATGCCGCGGCGGTCAGCACCCAGCCGGGCGGCAGGAAGGACCGGATGCGGTCCAGACGTTCGGGCGCGGCGGGGTCAAGAAGGACGATCCGTGTCACGGTCATAGCACGAAGCGTATGCCGGACCGGGCCAGCCCACCGCCCTGCGCCATCACCGTGCCGTCCGCGCGCCAGCAGGCGGCGCCGGTCATGGTTCCGTCGGGCGCGAAGGAAATGGCGTTCATGCCGCCGCCGATGGTCTTGACCAGCCGCACCTCGTGGCCGCGCGCGCGCATCGCATCGGCTTGCAGGGAGAGGCCGGGTTCCAGTTCCAGGTGGTGCCCTTCGGTCCACAGGCGCGGCGCTTCGACCGCCTGTTGCAGGGTCATGCCATGGTCGATCAGGTTGACAATGGCCTGCATGGCCGACGGAAAGATCCGCACGCCCCCCGGCAGGCCAAGCGCATACAGCGGCCGTCCGTCCCGCAGCACCATCATCGGCGCCATGGAC
>JAPSIP010000417.1 GCA_031178645.1 Paracoccus sp. (in: a-proteobacteria)
CCCATGTCAACCGCCTGCCGGTGCTGCTGATCGCGGGCGATGTCTTTGCCAGCCGCCGCCCCGACCCGGTCCTCCAACAGGTCGAGGATTTCGACGACGGCACGGTTTCCGCCAACGACTGCTTCCGCCCGGTGGTCCGCTACTTTGACCGCATCCAGCGGCCCGAGCAGTTGCTGACCGCCCTGCCCCGCGCGCTGCGGGTGATGACCGATCCGGCGAATTGCGGCCCGGTCTGCCTGGCCTTCTGCCAGGACACCCAGGCCGAGGCCTGGGACTGGCCCGCGGTCTTCTTCGAATCCCGCACCTGGCGCATCCGCCGCCCCGAACCCGACGCGCAGGAACTGGCCGAGGTGGCAGGCCTAATCCGCGCCGCGAAACGCCCCGCCATCGTCGCGGGCGGCGGCGTGATCTATTCGGACGCCGAGGCCGCGCTGTCGGATTTCGCCGCCCGCCACGGCATCCCGGTCGCGGAAACGCAGGCGGGAAAGTCGGCGCTTGCGCAGGCGGACCCGATGAACTTCGGCGCGGCGGGCGTGGATGGCTCGGCTGCGGCCAATGCGGTGCTGCGGGACGCGGATCTGGTGATCGGGGTCGGCACGCGGCTGCAGGACTTCACCACCGGGTCGCGGACGATGTTCGCGCCGGATGCGAAGCTGGTGTCGATCAACGTCCAGCCCTATGACGCGGCCAAGCATGGCGCGGTGTCGCTGGTGGCCGATGCCCGCGTGGCTCTGGAAAAGCTGACGGCGGCGCTTGGAGATCATCGCGCAGCGTTCGATCCCGCCCTCCGCGCCGACTGGCTGGCCGCCGTCGATGCGCATTGCGCCGCCCCCGCGCCGGGGAATGACCTGCCGAACGACGCCCAGGTGATCGGCGCCGTGCAGCGCGCCGCGCCCGACGCCATCGCCATGTGCGCCGCAGGCACCATGCCCGGCGCGCTGAAGCTGTTGTGGCAGCCTGCGCAGGGCGGATACCACATGGAATACGGCTATTCCTGCATGGGATATGAGATCGCGGGCGCGATGGGCATCAAGCTGGCGACCCCCGACCGCGAGGTGATCTGCTTCGTGGGCGACGGCAGCTACATGATGGCCAACAGCGAAGTGGCCACGGCGGTAATGCGGCGCGTGCCCTTCACGGTCGTGCTGACCGACAACCGGGGCTATGGCTGCATCAACCGGCTGCAGCAGGTCTGCGGCGGGGTGCCGTTCAACAACCTTTACGAAGATTGCAACATCGCCGACCAGCCGCGCATCGACTATGTCGCGCACGCGGCCAGCATGGGCGCCCATGCCGTCAAGGCCGGCGGCATCGCCGACCTCGAGGCGCAAATCGCAGCGGCACGCGGCAGACCCATCCCCACGGTGATCGTGATCGACACCACCGCCAAGGACGGCCCGGGCTTCGGCGATGCGGGCCATTGGTGGGACGTGGCCGTCCCCGAGGTGGGCGCGACAAAGACGTTGCGCGACGCCTACAAGACCTATCTGGAAAACGCCGCCCGCGCGCGGCTGGTGAACTGAGGAAAATCCCAT
>JAPSIP010000418.1 GCA_031178645.1 Paracoccus sp. (in: a-proteobacteria)
GACGCGGGCGAGCCGGGAAATTTTTCCCGCGCCAGGGCCAGGGTGTCCAGCGCACGGGACCAGGGCAGGGCGGGCCGCCCCAGGCGGCGCAGCTCGGCATTCAGGAACTTCATGTCGAAGCTGGCATTGTGGATCACCAGCCGGGCGTCGTCGCCGATGAAATCGATGAAGCCTTGGGCGATGTCCGCGAATTTCGGCTTGTCGCGCAGGAAGTCGTCGCCCAGGCCATGCACCTCGAAGGCGTCCTTGGGCATGGGGCGTTCGGGGTTGATATAGACGTGGAAGGTCTGCCCGGTGGGCAGGTGGTTCAGCAGCTCGATCCCGCCGATCTCGACGATGCGGTCGTCCTTGTCGGCATCGAAACCCGTGGTTTCGGTATCCATCACGATTTCACGCACGGGCGGCAATCTCCTTCACGATATCTTCCACGGCCTGGCGCGCGGCGCCGGGACTGTCGGTCGGGATGATCCAGTCGGCACGCGCCCGCTTTTCCGCATCGGGCATCTGCCGCGACAGGATCAGCGCCAGCAGATCCTGGGTCATGCCCGGCCGCGCCATCACCCGCTGCCGCTGGATCGCCGCATCGGTCGAGACGACGGCCACGCCATCCATCCGGGCCTCATAGCCGTTTTCGTAAAGCAACGGAATATCCAGGACCACCAGCAGGGCATCGGCATGGCGGGCGATGAACTCTTCCCGATCGGCCGCGACAAGGGGATGGACGATGGCCGACAGCCGGTCCAGCGCGCCCGGATCATCGGCGATCAGGGCCTTCAGCGCCCCGCGGTCGATCCCGTCATCCCGTAACGCCCCCGGAAAGGCGGCGGCCACCGGCCCGACACCCGCGCCGCCTGGCGTGTAAAGACGATGAACCGCCTGGTCGGCATCCCAGACAGGATGGTCCAGGTCACGGAAGATCTGCGCGGTGGTGGACTTGCCCATGCCGATGCTGCCGGTCAGGCCCAGCAGGAAGGTCATTCCAGAACGACCCTGCGGGTTTCATCATCGACCTCGGGGCGGTGGCCGAACCAGCGTTCAAAGCCCGGCGCGGCCTGGTGCAGCAGCATCCCCAGCCCGTCCACCACCCGGCAGCCGCGGGCCTGCGCGTCCAGCAGGAAGGGCGTCATGAGGGGCGTATAGACCAGATCCGTCACAAGGGCGTCGGCCGACAGCGCATCCAGCGGTAGGCGCAGGGGCTGCTTCCCCTCCATCCCCAGCGAGGTCGCATTGACGACCGTGGTGGCGCCTTCCAGCATGTTGCCCGCCTGCGCCCAATCATAGACGACCAGCCGCGCGCCGAATTCGGCCTTGATCTGTTCCGACCGGATGCGGGTGCGGTTGGTGATGCGCAATTCCTTAACCCCGCTGTCCAGAAGCGAGGCGACCACCGCCCGTGCGGCCCCGCCCGCACCGATCACCGCCGCCGGTCCTGCCTCGGGCTGCCAGCCCGGCGCATTCTGGCGAAGATTGGCGATAAAGCCGTAGCCATCGGTATTGTCGGCGTGGATCTTTCCGTCGGG
>JAPSIP010000419.1 GCA_031178645.1 Paracoccus sp. (in: a-proteobacteria)
GTCTAGGGCACTCGCTGCGCCATCAGCCGCCGGGCAAGATCCGCGGCCTGGCCGCGGATGTCGGGGATCGCGGTGATTTCCCGGAAGGCCGCGCGCGAAACCGGGCCGATGGCGAAGATCCGGTCCGATGCCCTGCCCTGTGCGTCGATGACCGCCGCATCGGGGCTGATGTCCAGTCCCCAGCCGCAGCGGGTCGATGCGCCCCTTGCCGGCCCCCAGAAGGCTGGCCACGACCGGCGTGGCATTCTGTTCCGGATCGCGCCGGATTCCCCGGCAGTCGATGATGTGGGCGCATTTGACGCGCTGCTGCGTCCGGCTGCCCCGGCATCGAATGACCGCCCGCAAGGCCCCTTCGCCGTCCCGTTCCGCCCCAGAAAGCTGGTCGCCAGCAACCGCATCCGCCCGGTCCTAATGGCGGCGCGGATCGGGGCGGCGCTTTCGGGGGGCAGGCAGTGGCGGTGGATTTCCCACCAGGACGCGGCATGGCGCAGAAAGCGGGCACGCTCGGCCTGGGCAGCGCCTGCCAGATCGGGCTGATATGCGGGCGCAGGCCGTCCAGGGCATCCCGTCAGCCTGAGAATCTGGTCCACCATGGACAGCCCCGATCCCACGATCACCACCCGGTCGTCGCGGTCGGGCATCGATCCCTGTTCCCATGCCCCCTGTATCAGCCCGTCGGGATCGGGTTCGGGCAGCGCATGGCCGGTGGCAAGGATCGCAAGGTCGGCCCGCACGGCCCGCCCGTCGGACAGATGCGCGACGACGCCGCCGCCGTCCTCGGCCAGGGCCACGCAGACTGTCCGCAGGCAGCGCAACCGGCGGGGGCCGTCGCCTTGGATCCACGGCAGGGTCAGGCTGGCCATATAGGCGTCATAGGTGGACCGGCTGACGAAATCGTCGCCCTGATGCGGCTGCGCAATCCCCTGGCCGGCCAGCCAATCGCGGAAATGGTCCGGCTGGTCGGGAAAGGCGCTCATGCTGCTGGCGCGGGTGTTCAGCAGATGGTCGGGATCGCTGGTCGAATAGGCAATGCCGCAGCCCAGCATGTTCCGGCCCTCGATGATCGTGACACGGCCCTGACTCTGCGGATCGCGCAGCAGATGGGCCGCCATCAGGACGCCGCTGGCACCGCCGCCGATGATGGCGACATGCGGACCGGCGCCATCCACCACCGGTGCCAAGGGGGCCGTCGGAATGGGATCCAGGGTCATGGCGGCGCCCCTCGGGTCAGATCAGCACGGCGGCCAGCAGCGCCAGGGCCGACAGGTTCGCCACGATCAGGACCGCGCGAACGGCGCCGCTGTCGTCATCGCGTGGATCGCGCCCAGTGCGGCGCAGATGCAGTTCGGTCTGGATGTCGAACATGGCGGGGACCCCGAAATCGACGATGGGGTGGGTTCGGCGGGAAAGAACTCGGCATGGCGATGAAAGCTGCGGCCGGGCATTGTCATGCCCCCGTCAGGCGCGGCCGGGGACTTGGGCTGCCTGACCAAGCCACCGGCGCAGGGCCGA
>JAPSIP010000420.1 GCA_031178645.1 Paracoccus sp. (in: a-proteobacteria)
CTGGACCACCTGGGCAACGCAGACGAATGGCCGGCGATCTGGCCCAAATACGAAGCCCCGGTCGTCCGGCTGGCGCCGGACGGCGTGCGGGAACTGGTCAGCGCCCACTGGGGCTTTCTGACGCCCCCGGTGTCCAAGAAGACCGGCAAGCCGATCGCGCCCATCGCCTGGAACAACGCCCGCGACGACAAGATGACGGGCGGTCTGTGGAAGGACAGTTTCCTGAACCGCCGCTGCCTGATCCCCGCCACCAGCTTTCGCGAGGCCAAGGGCCGCAGCCCCGCGACCGATGTCTGGTTCGCCCTGGCGGGTGATGACGACCGTCCGCCCTTCGCCTTTGCCGGGCTGTGGCGCGCAGGCCAGCCGGGCGTGCCGGGGGACCAGGGGGCTTGGCTGACCCACACGATGATCACCACCACCGCCAACGATCTTGTCAGGCCGGTTCATCCGACGCGAATGCCGGTGATCCTTGATCCGCAGGACCATGAACAGTGGCTGACGGGCAGCCCTGCCCAGGCCATGGCGCTGTTGCGGCCCTATCCCGCCGGCCGGATGCGTATCGTGCGCGAGGGGGTGGGAATCCTTGCTGACGGTTCGCCATGAAGCCGTATGGCCGTTACGGAACCTGCGCAGCCCCCCGGCCATTTCCCTTCCGCTTCCTCCGCCGGAGGAGGCCAGAAAACGGGGACGACAGGTGATGATCGAACTGAAGCCGGGGCGGAACTGCTGGCGGATCGAAACGGCCGAGCGACTGTCCGTCATCATCGACGGCCAGGCCTATTTCCGCGCCCTGCGCGAGGCCATGCTGAAGGCGCAGCGGATGGTCATGATGATCGGCTGGGATTTCGATTTCGAGATCGAGATGCTGCCCGGCGAAAGCGACGCGGAAGGGCTGGCCCCGGACGGCTTTCCGAACAAGATCGGGCCGTTTCTTGAAGCCATCGTGGACCGCCGCAAGGATCTGGACATCTATCTGCTGAAATGGAGCGGGGGCGCCCTGATTGCGCCGGGGGGCATTCTGCCCGCGCTTGCCGTCAAGCTGATGTCGCCCGACCAGATCCACCTGGCCTTCGACGGCCGCCATCCGATCGGCGCCTGCCATCACCAGAAGATCGTGGTGATCGACGACAGCCTGGCCTTCTGCGGCGGGATCGACATGACCGATGGCCGCTGGGACGACCGCGGCCACCTTGACGACAACCCGCTGCGCTGCCTCAAGAACGGGGCCGAGGCGCAGCCCTGGCACGACGCCTCGACCGTGATGTGCGGGCCCGCGGCGGCGGCCATGTCGGAACTGGCCCGCGCCCGCTGGGCCCGCGCCCATGACGCCGAGGTCGATGAGGACTTCGCGCCGGGCGCCAATCTTTGGCCCGACAGCATCGATCCCGCTTTCCACGACATCCCCGTGGCCATCGCCCGCACCGCCCCGCCCGAGGCAGGCAGGTCCGGCATCCACGAGATCGAGGACCTGTATCTGGACGCGAT
Organism: Paracoccus sp. (in: a-proteobacteria); assembly: GCA_031178645.1. Lineage (GTDB taxonomy): Bacteria > Pseudomonadota > Alphaproteobacteria > Rhodobacterales > Rhodobacteraceae > Paracoccus. The sequence continues at coordinate 1,486 of JAPSIP010000420.1, forward strand.
CCGGGCGGCGCGGGACTGCATCT
>JAPSIP010000421.1 GCA_031178645.1 Paracoccus sp. (in: a-proteobacteria)
CGGAAATGGCCCGGGTGGCGGGATCGGCGCGCATCCCGCCGCCACGGCGTTGGGGACCACCATCTCTCCATGCATCACCATCGTCGCATGATAGCGGCCAGGGGTCCGGGCAATCGGCCCCGCCTTCCATGTTCCGTGCCACCAGGCATCTTCGGGCGGCAGGAAGACCTGGATCGCGGGGTCGGCAAGATCGCAGCCCAGCACCCTGCCAAGGCCCGGCGCCAGGCCGTAAAGCCGGGCCGCAATGGCGGCGGCCACCCCTGCCTGCGGGACGGATATCGGCTGCACAAGGTGGTCGGTCCCGATACAGGCCCAGCAGAAATCCACCTGTTCCCCGCCCGGCATGACCGAAACGACCAAGGCGCCGTCAAGGGGCGAGCCTGACAGGTCGTGATGGCAAAGGGGCGCTTCCACCGCTGCCAGATCCTGACCGCGCAGCAGGCACAGGAAGGACATTCCGTCCACCTGGACAACGGCGCAACTGCACTCGGCCATGATCCCCACGGATGGTTCCTCCTCCAAGCCTGTCCTTCGACATTAGCGTGGAGGCCTGCCTGTGGCTTTGGCAGGGCGTCTCAAGATTTTGCGCTGCGTCTCAAATTGGCGGCCCTTGGGGCGGGCCGTTGTTGACAGGTGACGACCGAGACCCTTCAACTGCGCGGGGTGTATTCAGTCCAAAGGTGCCGCCTTGGCAGAAGACAAGACCTTGTCGGAAGGGGTGGCAGATCCGGTCCGAAATCCGGCATCGCGGGTGTTCGTCGCCTCGCTGGTGGGAACGACGATCGAATACTACGACTTCTATATCTATGCGACTGCCGCGGTCCTGGTCTTTCCGCACCTGTTCTTTCCTTCGGGGGACGAGACCGCGTCGCTTCTGGCGTCGCTGGCGGTCTTCGGTGCCGGCATGGTCGCCCGGCCGGCGGGCGCGATCTGGTTCGGCCATCTGGGCGACCGCAAGGGCCGCAGGCTTGCCCTGACAGGATCGCTTGTGCTGATGGGCGCGGCGACCTGCCTGATCGGGCTGCTTCCGGACCATGCTGCAATTGGTTGGTGGGCCTCGTTGCTGCTGGTGATCCTGCGGATGGCGCAGGGCTTCGCGATCGGCGGCGAGTGGAGCGGCGCGGTCGTGGTTGCCACCGAAAACGCCCCGGCGGGTCGAAGGGGGGCTTTCGGCACCTTCCCGCAACTGGGCGCCCCACTGGGCTTCATTCTTGCCAACGGCGTGTTTCTTGCCCTGGCGACATGGCTTCCGTCCGACGATCCAATCCGGCCCTCGGATGCGTTCCTGCGATGGGGCTGGCGCCTGCCCTTTCTGCTGGCGGGGCTGCTGGCGATGATCGGGATCTGGGTGCGGTTGACCCTGGTCGAAAGCGAAGCATTTCGCCGCAGCGAGGCAAGCGGACGGATCCGCCCCCTTCCGCTGGGCAGCCTGTTCCGCGAATGCGGCCCGGCGGTCGTCCTGGGAACCCTCTATACCCTGGCGACAACCGTCCTGTTCTTTTC
>JAPSIP010000075.1 GCA_031178645.1 Paracoccus sp. (in: a-proteobacteria)
CGCAGGCTTGCAGGCCAAGCGTGGCCGCCAGGGCCAGGGTCAGTCGCAGCGTGGCGGTCATTCCTCGCCTCTCCCTCGTGTTTCTGTTGTTGGCCAGCGGTCAGCCGGCGGGCATGTTTTCGGACGGTTCCGGCTCGACGCCAAGCGCGATCATCATCTCGGACAGGCGCAGGCGCAAGGCCTGGGACAGGCCGTCCTTTTCCTGGATCTGGCGGATCAGGTTCACCGCGTCGTCGGTCCGACCGGCCCCGATCAGGGCGATGGCCTTCTGTTCCAGGGCCAGCAGTTCGAACGGAGCGCCGGCGCGGGACAGGCGCGACAGGATCTCGTCGCGCTGCGCGGGATCCATTGTCTCGCCCTGCAGCATCACCAGCTTCAGCTCGGCCAGATCGTGCAGCACCGTGCCCGCCGCCTGGTTGCCCGCCACGTCGCGCAGCGCCTCGGCCGCAGCATCGCCGCCATCCGTTTCCGACCACTCCGAGGCCGCAAGCAGCGCGCCCAGGATACGCCGGGATTCGGCGCCCTGCGGATCGACCTGCATGATCTCCTGGGGATCGCCCGTAGCTTCTGCCGCCAGGATCGCATCGCCCCAGGCACGGGCCTGCGCCTGATCGCGCGCCTGGCTGTATTCGCGCCAGATCACGCCCGCGACAATGCCCAGGATGACCAGCCCCGCGACCCAGCCCCAGCGGCGGAACAGCCGGAACAGCCGCTCGCGGCGCAGATCGTCGAAAACCTCGTCGATGAAATTGTCGTTCTGGTTGGCCATGCCTGCCTTCCACCCCGCCTTCCGCAGTCTCTTGCGCCTGTCTTATACCGTCGCGCCCCGGAAAGCCAATGCCGCGCTTCCTTCAACAGGAAAGGCCCGGCGCGATGGCCGGGCCCTGTGCCTGCTGGCGAAGGGATCACATGCGCGAGGCGACGTTTTCCCAGTTCACCAAGTTGTTGAGGAAGTTTTCCAGGTATTTCGGACGCGCATTGCGGAAGTCGATGTAATAGCTGTGTTCCCACACGTCGCAGCCCAGCAGCGCGGTCTGGCCGTGGCAAAGCGGGTTCACGCCGTTTTCGGTCTTGGTGACTTCCAGCCCGCCTTCGGCGTTCTTGACCAGCCAGACCCAGCCCGAGCCGAACTGGCCCACGCCGCCTTCGGTGAACTTCTTCTTGAAGTCGTCGACCGAGCCGAAGGAGTCAGTGATCGCCTGTTCCAGTTCGGACGGCATGGCGCCCGGATTGGGTGCCATCATCTCCCAGAACTGGGCATGGTTCCAATGCTGGCTGGCATTGTTGAAGATGCCGTTCTGCGCGACCGCGCCCTTCTGGTAGGTGCCCTTGACGATATCCTCCAGCGACTTGCCGTCCCATTCGGTGCCCGCGACCAGCTCGTTCAGCTTGTCGACATAGGCCTTGTGGTGCTTGTCGTGGTGGTATTCCAGCGTCTCCTTGGACATGCCGCCTTCGGCCAGTGCGTCATGCGCGTAGGGAAGATCGGGAAGCGTGAAGGCCATTTTTCTGTCCTTTCAGAAGGGATTGAACATCGGTCGGACGCACAGTCCGGGATTCGCCCGGCCAACGCAAGGGGGGCGGGCAGGTTCCTGCCGCCAGGGCCGGGGCGCAATGACAAAGGCCGGGGGCGGATGCCCCCGGACCTTGCCGGTTCTGCGGCACGTCATGCGTGCGACTGGGTCCCGATCAGTTCGCCGGGGCCGGAGTGGCCGGAGCCGGGGGCGTGCCCGGATCGGCAGGCTCGGCCGGCTCGACCTCGACCGCATCATCCACGGCCGGATCGGCAGTCGTGGTCGTGCCTGCGGGTGCGGTGGTGGTCGCAGAGGTGTCCGTGGTGGCGTCGGTCGCCGTGTCATCCCCCGACATGAAGAAGAACAGCAGCGCCACCACAACGACGATGGCACCGATAATGATATACATACGATTGCTGTTGGACTCGGCCATTCTCGTCCCTTTCGGTTCAACATTCCATACCCGGACAATGAGAGCCAACCCCTTCCGGTTCCCGCCCATTCCGCGATGTCGGCGGAGCATGGTCGCTGCGACACATCCGCCCTGCCCACCGGCAGGGCCGCTTGCGACAGGCTGACGCTTTCCGCGGGCACCAAATCCCCTTAGAAGATGGGGCGAACAAAGGGGGTTGAATGTTCTGGATCATCTGCGCCGCACTGACGGCTGCCGTGGGCTTGGCCATCATGGCCCCACTTATGCGCGCCGGCGGAACTGCCGCCCAGCCTGCCGCGGCCTTCGACCTGCGCGTTTATCGCGACCAGCTGCGCGAGGTCGAGCGCGATCTTGAACGCGGCGTGATCTCGGCCGAGGATGCCGCCCGGCTGCGGACCGAGATCGGCCGCAAGGTGCTCGAGGCGGATCGCCGCCTGTCCCAGGCCACGGCCGATGGCAAGGACGGGCGCGGCCTTCTGGCCCTTGGCGTGCTGGCCCTGCTGCTCATGGCGGCGGTGACGCTTTACCTGCGCGAAGGCCAGCCGGGCCGGGGCGACCTGCCCATCGCGCAGCGCATCGCCCAGTCCGAACAGGCCTATGCCAGCCGCCCCAGCCAGGCCGAGGCCGAGGCAAGGGGCCCCGCCCCGGTCGAAATCCCGGATGACTTCGCGGCCCTGATCCAGCAATTGCGCGACGCCGTGGCCCGCAACCCCGACGATCCGCAAGGCCTGGCGCTTCTGGCCCAGAACGAGCTGCGCCTGGGCAACCTTGCCGCCGCCCGCGAGGCGCAGCAGCGCCTGGTGGACCTGCGCGGCGAGGACGCCCCGCCCGAGGATCTGGTGCGCCTTTCGGCCCTGATGGTCGAGGCAGCAGGCGGCCTCATCACCCGCGAGGCCGAGGAGGTCCTGGCCCGCGCGCTTGGCAAGGATCCGTCCAACCCGCAGGCCCGCTACATGCTGGGCTTGCTGCAATTGCAGAACGACCGCCCCGACCGCGCCTTCCCGATCTGGCGCCGCCTGCTGGAGGAAGGGCCCGAGGACGCGCCCTGGATTCCGCCGATCCGCAACGCCATTAGCGACCTGGCCTGGCTGGCGGGTCAGCCCGATTACGTTCCCCCGGCCCCCATGCCCGGTCCCGACGCCGACGCCCTCGCCGCCGCCGAAGACCTGACCCCCCAGCAGCGGCAAGAGATGATCGCCGGAATGGTGGCGCAACTGGAAGGCAGGCTGGCCCAGCAGGGCGGCACGCCCGAGGAATGGGCAAGGCTGATCTCGTCCCTCGTGGTGATCGGAAACGCGGACCACGCCCGCGACATCTGGGCCGAGGCGCAGACCCGCTTCGCCGCCCAGCCCGAGGCCTTGGAAACCGTGCGCCGCGCCGCGGCCGAATCGGGATTGGCAGAATGATCCATTCAGAGATCGCGGATTTCGCGGCGGGCCTGCCACCCCTGGGGGCCATTGCCGGACTGGATCTGGGCACCAAGACCATCGGCGTCGCGGTCAGCGACGGGATGCGGCAGGTGGCCTCTCCGCTGACGGTGATCCGGCGGCAGAAGTTCACGCTGGACGCGGCCGACCTGCTGACGATCGTCCAGGACCGTGCCCTGGTCGGCCTGGTGCTGGGCCTGCCGCGCAACATGGACGGCAGCGAAGGCCCGCGCGCCCAATCCACCCGCGCCTTCGCCCGCAACCTGGAACGGCTGACCCCCCTGCCCATCACCTTCTGGGACGAACGCCTGTCCACCGTTGCCGCCGAACGCGCCCTTCTGGAAGCCGACACGTCCCGCAAGCGCCGGGCCGAGGTCATCGACCAGGTCGCGGCGGGCTATATCCTGCAAGGCGCGCTCGACCGGCTGCGCTATCTGCGCCCATGATCAAAAGCCCTTGCATCAAGCTCTGCGTGATCGACCCGGCCAGCCGGCTCTGCACCGGCTGCTGGCGGACCCTGGACGAGATCGCCGCCTGGTCCAGCATGTCGCCCGAAGCCCGGCAGCGGATCATGGCCGACCTGCCCGCCCGCAACCCCCGTCAGACCTGACACCTTCTGTGTCCCAATATCCCCGGGGGACGCGCGGAACGCGCGGGGGGCAGGCAGCCCCCTGCCCGCTTGCCGCCCGAACGGCCATCTGCGATAGAAACGCGACCCGACCCTGAGGCCCGCCATGACCTTTCGCGCCCGCCACCTCCTTGGCATCGACCACCTGTCCCCGCCCGAAATCGTCACGCTTCTGGACCTGGCCGAGGATTACGTCGCCCTGAACCGCCGCACGGTCAAGCATTCCGACGCCTTGGCGGGGATGACCCAGATCAACATGTTCTTCGAGAACTCGACCCGCACCCAGGCCAGCTTCGAACTGGCAGGCAAGCGGCTTGGGGCGGATGTGATGAACATGTCGGTGGCCCAGTCCTCCGTGAAGAAGGGCGAGACGCTGATCGATACGGCGCTGACGCTGAACGCGATGCAGCCCGACCTGCTGGTGGTCCGCCACCCCAACAGCGGCGCAGTAAACCTGCTGGCCGAAAAGGTGAACTGCGCCGTCATCAACGCGGGCGACGGGCGGCACGAACATCCAACCCAGGCGCTCTTGGACGCGCTGACCATCCGCCGCGCCAAGGGCCGGTTGCACCGCCTGACCATCGCGATCTGCGGCGACATCGCCAACAGCCGCGTGGCCCGGTCGAACCTGCTGCTGCTGGGCAAGATGGAAAACCGCCTGCGCCTGATCGGCCCCGCGACCCTGATGCCCGCTGGTGCCGGAGAGATGGGCGTGGAACTGTTCGAAAACATGCGCGAAGGGCTGCGCGGCGCCGACGTGGTGATGATGCTGCGCCTTCAGAAGGAACGCATGGATGGCGGCTTCATCCCATCGGAACGCGAATACTTCCACCGCTTCGGCCTGGACGCCGAGAAACTCGCCTGCGCTGCGCCCGACGCCATTGTCATGCATCCCGGCCCCATGAACCGGGGGGTCGAGATCGACGGCACCATCGCCGACGACATCAACCGATCCGTGATCCAGGACCAGGTGGAAATGGGCGTGGCCGTGCGCATGGCCGCGCTCGACCTGCTGGCGCGGAACCTGCGCGCCGAACGGGGGCGCGCGGCGGCGGGGGTGATGGTATGACGACGGTCCTGTTCACCAACGCCCGCCTGATCGACCCCGAGGCGCAGACGGATGCCACGGGCAGCCTGCTGGTCCGCGACGGCGTGATCGCGGGCATCGACGCGGACGCCCCCGAAGGCGCCACCGTCATCGACTGCAACGGCCGCGCCCTTGCGCCTGGCCTCATCGACTGGGGCGTCAAGATCGGCGAGCCGGGCGAGCGGCACAAGGAATCCTTCCGCAGCGCGGGCCTTGCGGCAGCGGCGGGGGGCGTGACCACCATTGTCGCGCGCCCCGACACGATGCCGCCCATCGACACGCCGGAATCGCTGGAATTCGTGACCCGCCGCGCAGCGGACGCGCCGGTCAACATCCGCCACATGGCTGCCCTGACCAAGGCCCGCGAAGGGCGCGAGATGGTCGAGATCGGGTTCCTGACCGATGCCGGCGCCGTGGCCTTTACCGATGGCGTGCGGCAGGTGTTGGACACGCGGCTGCTGTCGCGCTGCATGACCTATGCCCGCGGGCTTGGCGCGCTGATCGTGGGCCATCCGCAGGACGCGGGCCTGTCACGCGGGGCGGCAGCCACGGGCGGCAAGTTTGCCTCGATCTACGGCATCCCGGCGGTGTCCCCCATGGCCGAGGTGATCGGCCTGGACCGCGACCTGACGCTTGTGGCGATGACCGGCTGCCGCTGGCACGCCGATCAGATCACCACGGCCCGCGCCCTGCCCGCCCTGCGCCGCGCACGGGATGCGGGGCTGGACGTGACGGCCGGGATCTCGATCCACCACCTGACGCTGAACGAATACGATGTGGGCGACTACCGCACCTTCTTCCGCTTTACCCCGCCCCTGCGGTCCGAGGACGACCGTCTGGCGATGGTCGAAGCCGTGGCCGAAGGCGTGATCGACGTGATCGCCAGCTTCCACACGCCGCAGGACGAGGAATCCAAGCGCCTGCCCTTCGAGGCCGCAGCCCCCGGCGCGGTCGGCTTGCAGACGCTGCTGCCTGCCGCGATGCGGCTGTATCACCAGGGCGGACTGACTCTGCCGCAACTGTGGCGGGCCATGTCGCTGAACCCGGCGAAACGGCTGGGCCTGCCGGGCGGGCGGCTGTCGGTGGGCGCGCCTGCCGATCTGGTGCTGTTCGATCCCGACGCGCCCTTCGTGCTGGACCGATTCACCTTGCTGTCGAAATCGAAGAACACTCCTTTCGACGGCGCCCGGATGGAGGGCCGCGTCCTTGGCACCTGGGTCGCCGGTCGCCGCGTTTTCGGAGGCAAGGTATGACCCTGATCCTGTGGACCGTCTTAGGCTATCTTCTGGGGTCGATCCCCTTCGGGCTGGTGATCGCGCGGGCGCTTGGCCTGGGTGACCTGCGCAAGATCGGGTCGGGCAATATCGGCGCGACCAATGTGCTGCGCACCGGCAACAAGCCTGCTGCCCTGGCAACGCTGCTGCTGGATTCGGGCAAGGGCGCCATTGCCGTGCTGGTCGCGCGGCATTTTGGTGGCGATGCGGCGGCGGTGCTGGCGGGCGGCGCGGCTTTCCTGGGCCATTGCTTCCCGGTCTGGCTGGGCTTCAAGGGCGGCAAGGGTGTCGCGACCTTCCTGGGAACGCTGATCGCGCTGCACTGGCCGCTGGGCCTGATCGCCTGCGGGGTCTGGCTGCTGACGGCCGTCGTCAGCCGGATCAGCAGCCTGTCGGCCCTTCTGGCGGCGGCGCTGTCGCCGGTCTTTGCCTGGGGTCTGGGCCGCGGCGACCTGATCGCCGTCAGCCTGTTCATGGCAGTGCTGATCTTCATCCGCCACAGCGCCAATATCGCCCGCCTCCTGGACGGGTCCGAGCCGCGGATCGGCCGGACGCTGGTCGCCGAACGCTAGGTCTTCCGGCCGATCCGCGGCTCGGACC
>JAPSIP010000076.1 GCA_031178645.1 Paracoccus sp. (in: a-proteobacteria)
CACGCCCTTTTCAGGTGATAGGATTTCGGCCGGGTCACGGAAAGGTAACCCAGATAGGACAGGCTGCCGCCGCGCCCGGTGTCCTTGCAGCCGGTCCAGCACAGCGCGGGGTCAAGGTAATCGGCGCGGTTCATGAAGACGGTGCCGGTCTGGATCCGCGCGCCGATTGCTGCGGCGGCATCGTCGTCGCGGGTCCAGATGCTGGCGGTCAGGCCATAGGGGCTGTCGTTCATCAGCCGGATCGCCTGATTGTCGTCAGAAACGCGCATGATGCCCACGACCGGGCCAAAGCTTTCCTCGACCATCACGCGCATCGAATGATCCACATCCACCAGCACCTGCGGGGCCAGATAGGCGCCGCCGTCGTCCTGCGGGAAGGTGGACGGGTCGATCAGCGCGTGGGCGCCCTGCGCCACGGCCTCGGCCACCTGGTCGCGCACGGTCTGGGCAAAGCGGACATGGGCCATCGGGCCAAGCGTGGTGGCCGGGTTCAGCGGGTCGCCCAGCCTCAGGGCGTTCGTCCAGGCCACGGCCTTTTCGACGAAGGCGTCATACAGGCTGTGGTGGACATAGATCCGCTCGATCCCGCAGCAGCATTGCCCGGAATTGAACATCGCGCCGTCCATCAGGCCTTCCACTGCCGCGTCCAGGTCGGCATCGGCGCGGACATAGCCCGGATCCTTGCCGCCCAGTTCCAGCCCCAAGGCCACGAAGGTGCCCGCCGCCGCCCGTTCGATGGCGCGACCCCCGGCGACCGAGCCGGTGAAGTTCACGAAGTCGAAGGCCCGCGCCGCGATCAGGCTTTCGGTGGTGGCATGATCCAGGACGACGTTCTGGAACACGTCCTGCGGGACGCCGCCCGTATGGAAGGCCTGGGCCAGCCTTTCGCCCGCCAGAAGTGTCTGGCTTGCGTGCTTCAGCACCACGGCATTGCCCGCGATGAGCGCCGGAACGACCGTGTTGATCGCCGTCAGATAGGGATAGTTCCAGGGCGCGATCACGAAGACCACGCCCAGCGGCTCGCGCGCGATCTGGCGGCGGAAGCCGGTGCTGTCCTCGATCACCTTCGGGGCCAGCGTCTCGGCGGCGATTTCCGCCATGTAGTCGGTGCGGGCGTTCACGCCGCCCATCTCGCCCGCGCCGAAGCGGACGGGGCGACCCATCTGCCGGGCAAGTTCTGGGGCGATGTCGTCCTTCATCGCGGTCAGAGCGGCCACGCCTGCCTTGACCAGGGCGATGCGGTCATCCAGCGGGCGTGCGGCCCATTCGGCCTGCGCGGCACGTGCGCGGGCCACTGCGGCCTGGGCGGCGTCACGGTCAAGCGGCGTCCGCCGGACCAGCACCGATCCGTCGACGGGGGAAATCAGGTTGATGTCTTTCATGGTCGGTCCTGTCAGGCGCGTTCCAGCAATCGGCGCAGGTCGTGGTCGGTGACGACGCGGTCGGTCTCAGCGATCTCCCATTCCGCGCCGTGGTGATAGTGTTCGACCACATCGTCGCCAAAGGCCCGCCTGTAAAGATCCGATGTCTTCAGGCGTTCGGCGGCCTCGCGCAGGGTCTTGGGAACCTCGCGCACATCGCCCGCGCGGTAGAGATCGCCGCGCAGTTCCGGCTCCAGGTCCAGCTTGCGCTCGATCCCGTCAAGGCCCGCAGCCAGCAGCGCGGCGCAGGCCAGATAGGGGTTGGCGTCCGCGCCGGGGATGCGGCATTCGACGCGGACGCCCCCCGTCCCCTCGCCGCAGACGCGGAAGCCTGCGGTGCGGTTGTCGCAGGACCAGACGGCCTTGGTGGGCGCGAACAGCCCCGTGCAGAACCGCTTGTAGCTGTTCACGTAGGGCGCCAGGAAGACCATCATCTGGTCGGCCCCGGCCAGTTGGCCCGCCAGGAAATGCTTCATCACGGCCGACATGCCGTGGTCGTCGTCCGGGTCGTGGAAGGCGGGCTGGCCGTCGCGGAACAGCGACTGGTGCACATGGGCGGCCGACCCGGCCTTGGCCGTGTCGTATTTCGCCATGAAGGTCACCGACTTGCCGCGCGACCAGGCGATCTCCTTGACCCCCTGCTTGATGATCGTGTGGTTGTCGGCGGTGTCGAGCGCGTCGGAATAGCGATAGTTCACCTCGATCTGGCCCGCATCGGCCTCGCCCTTGGTGCTCTCGATAGGGATGCCCGCGCCGTACAGGTGGTTGCGCACGGCGCGCATCACGTCTTCCTCGCGCGTGGTCTGGAAGATGTGGTAATCCTCGTTATAGCCCGACGATGGGGTCAGCCCGGTGATGCCGCCGCGCAGGCTTTCATAGCTGTTCTCGAACAAATAGAACTCAAGCTCGGTCGCCATCATGGCGTCAAAGCCCATGTCGCGGGCGCGGGCGATCTGGCGCTTCAGGATCGCGCGGGGGGATACCGCGACCTCCTGGTGCGTGTGGTGGTCCAGCAGATCGCAGATCACCATGGCGGTGCCCGGCAGCCAGGGCAGGCGGCGCAGCGTCGAGAGATCCGGGCGCATGACGTAATCGCCATAGCCCTGTTCCCAGCCCGCGCTGCGATAGCCCGGCACCGTGTTCATCTCCATGTCCAGGGCCAGTAGATAGTTGCAGCAATGGGTTTCCTTGTGGCCGCCGTCCAGGAAGAAGCCGGCGTGGAAACGCTTGCCCATCAGGCGGCCCTGCATGTCGGGAAAGACCACCAGGACGGTGTCAATGTCGCCGGCGTCAAAGGCCGTCTTCAGGCTGTCGAGTGTCAGGTTTGCAGGCATGATCGTCCAATCCAGGGATCATGCCGCCGGACAGGGGCGCCCGGCGGCAGGCGGCATCAGGTATAGCGATAGGGTCGGCCCGCCTTGGCCATCACGTCGTTGTATCTTTTAAATATCTCGACCACGCGGGCCTTGACCTCGGACTCGGCGGCGATCTCGTCCCAGAAGACGCGGGCGCGTTCCTCGACCGTGGCCCATTCCTCGTCGGGGATCGAGGTGAGTTGCAGCTTGGGCCCGTTCACCCGCAGATCCGCTTCGCCGCCCCAGTACCACCACTGGCGATAGTAATGGGACTGCTCGAAGCAGACCTCCATCAGCATCTTCAGCCGGTCGGGCACCTCGGCCCAGCGGTCGGCATTGGCAAAGAAATGCCCGATCCAGGCGCCCGAGATGTTGTTGGTCAGGAAGTAGTTGGTCACGTCGGCCCAGCCGACGGTGTAATCCTCGGTGATGCCGGACCAGGCGATGCCGTCCAGCTCGCCGGTCTGCAGGGCCACCTGGATATCCTCCCACGGCAGTTGCATCGGCACGACGCCGAACTGCGCCAGGAAGCGGCCGGCGGTGGGGAAGGTGAAGACCCGCTTGCCTTCCAGGTCGGCCAGGCTGTTGATCGGTTCCTTGGTCGCGAAATGGCACGGATCCCAGGCCCCGGCGGAAATGTGCTTGACGCCCACCGCCGCATATTCCTGATCCCAGATTTCCTTCAGCCCGTACTGGTTGAACAGCACCGGCACATCCAGGCTGTAGCGGCTGGCAAAGGGGAAATAGCCGCCGAAGACGGTCACCTCGGTCGGGGACTGCATGGAATCGTCGTCCGACTGCACCGCGTCAATGGTGCCGTTCTGCATGGCGCGGAACAGTTCCGACGTGGGAACCAGCTGGTCGGCATAGAACAGCTCGATCTGCATCTGGCCTTCGGCGATGGCGTTGAAGCGGTCGATGGCGGGCTTGACCACATGTTCGCCCAGGGCTGCCCCGGCATAGGTCTGCATCCGCCAGCGGATCGGCGCGCCCTGCGCATGGACGGCGCGCGCGGCCAGGGCGGCGGCCCCTGCGGCCAGGGGGGCGGTCGTCAGAAACTTGCGTCTTGTCGTCATCTGAACCTCCGTTGTTGGGAAAGGGGGCGGTTCACCGCCCTGCTGTTTATTGTCCGTAAACCTGCCCCGGCAGCCACAGCGCGATCTGCGGGAAGGCCATGATGATCGCCAGCGTCAGGATCATGATGCCGACGATGGGCACGATGGATCGGTAGATGTCGCCCAGCGTCACATGGTCCGGGGCAAGCGCCCGCATCAGGAACAGGTTATAGCCGAAGGGCGGCGTGATATAGGCGATCTGGCAGGTGATCGTGTAGAGGATGCCATACCAGATCAGGTCGAACTCCAGGGCGCGGACCAGCGGGATATACAGGGGCGCGACGATGACCAGCATGGCGGTGTCGTCCAGGAACATCCCCAGCAGCAGGAAGGACACCTGCATCAGGATGATGACCTGCCACCGCGTCAGGCCCAGATCTTCAAGGAAGAAGGCCTCGATCGCGCGCACCGCGCCAAGCCCATCGAAGACCGCGCCAAAGGCAAGCGCCGCCAGCAGGATCCACATGAACATGCAGGTCACGTTCAGCGTGCCGCGCAGGCAGGTTTCCCAGATGCTCCGTGTCCAGCGGCCCTTGACCACCGCCACCAGCGAGGCGATGACCGCCCCGATGACCGAGGCTTCGACCAGGCTGACATAGCCGGTGACAAACGGCCCCATCATCGCGCCGAAGATGACCAGCGGCGTGATGCCCGCGCGCAGCAGGCGCAGCCTTTCGCCCCAGGTGATCCGGGCCAGTTCATCGGCAGAAAGGCGCGGGGCAAGGCGCGGGTTCAGCCCGCAGCGGATCAGGACATAGACGATGAACAGCCCCGCCATCAGCAGGCCGGGAAAGATACCGGCCAGCCACAGATGCCCGACCGGCTGGCGCGCGATCATTGCGTAAAGCACCAAGACGATCGACGGGGGCACCAGGATGCCCAGGGATGACCCGCCCTGGATGATGCCCGTGACCATCACCTTGTCGTAACCGCGACGCAGCATCTCGGGCAATGCAATGGTGGCGCCGATGGCAAGGCCTGCGACCGACAGCCCGTTCATGGCCGAGACCAGCACCATCAGCAGGATGGTGCCCACGGCCAGACCGCCCGGCACCGGGCCGAACCAGACATGGAACATCCGGTACAGGTCGTCCGCCATGCGAGTTTCGGACATGACGAAGCCCATCCAGACGAACATCGGCAGGGTCAGCATCGGAAACCAGTTCATCAGCTTGATCGCACTGGTGAAAGCCAGGTCATGCCCGCCCCGATCCCCCCACAGCGCGATCGCCGCGATCACGGCGACAAAGCCGATGCCGGCAAAGACCCGTTGGCCGGTCATCAGCAGGGCCATCATGCCCAGAAACATCGAGATGGCGATCAGCTCGTATGACATCAGCCGCGCGCCTCGGGGATGGGGGTGCCGCGCAGGGTGGCGATGTCGCGGATCAGGAAGGCCAGCGATTGCAGCAGCATCAGGAAGGTGCCCAGGCAGATCACGATCTTGATCGGCGCCATGTAGGGCCGCCAGACGGTCCGCGACCTCTCGCCGATCTCAAGCGCATAGATCGTGCTTTCGATCCCGCCCCACAGGATCACCCCCACGAACACGATCAGGGCAAGAACCGTCACGCAATCCACGGCGGCGCGCGTTCGGACGGACCAGCGGGAATACAGCAGGTCCATCCGCACATGGGCGCCCCCCATCAGCGAATAGGCGCCCCCCAGCACGACATAGGCGATCAGGGTGAACTGCGCCATTTCCTGCGTCCACAGGGCGGGCCGGAAAAAGGCCTTGGCGATGACCGACCAAGCCAGCACGCCCGCCAGCACGAACAGCAGATACAGCGCGATGCGCCCGACCCGGCGGTTGATCGCCTCGACCACGCGCACGAAGCCAAGCGCCAGGGCCGGCATCAGCGGCACCCTTCGGGCAATAGGACATCGGGCGCGGAAACGCGCTGAAATGGCGGCAAGGCCACGATTCTTCTCCCTGTTTTTGGTTCAGCGTCCTCCCGGTCCTTGCGTTCTGTCAAGAATTTTTCTTTTCCTCGCCGCCTGATAGGATCATTCCAGAACCGGATCGGGAGGGGGCGCGATGACCATCGAACAGCGGATGCGCGACAGCTTTCCGTCGCTGACCCGCGCCGAACGGCAGGCCGCGACCCATATCCTGTCGCATTTCCCGATGTCGGCTTTGGGTTCGATCACCATGTTGGCAAGCGCGGCCGAGGTGTCGGCGCCGACCATCGTCCGGCTGGTCCAGAAGCTGGGCTTCAAGGGCTATGCCGAATACCAGGCCACCCTGCGGGCCGAGGTCGGGCGCCTGCTGGCCGCCCCCCTGGCGCTGCCCGACCACGAGCCGCGCCGCCACCCCATGCAGTCCTTCGCCGCGCAGACGATCGCGAACATCCATGCCACGCTGGACCAGATCGCGACGGGGGAATTCGACGCGGCGGCGGCGCTGCTGGCCGATCCGGCGCGTCATGTCGCCGTCATGGGCGGGCGGCTGACCCATGCCCATGCGGACTATATGGCGACCCTGCTGCGGGTGATCCGGCCGGGCGTCACCTATGTCTCGGACCACCTGACGGACTGGCAACAGGCGCTGCTGGATCTGCGCCCGGGCGACGTGGTGGTGATCTTCGACATCCGCCGCTATGAATCCAATGCCGTGCACATGGCCGAACTGGCGGCGCACCAGGGCACGCGGGTCGTGCTGGTGACCGATCACTGGCTGTCGCCCGCGGCAGGCCACGCGCACCACACCCTGCCTTGCCGCATCGACATGCCCGCCGCCTGGGATTCCACCGTGACGATCCTGCTGCTGGTCGAGGCCCTTCTGGGCCGTGTCCAGGGCCATTGCGCCGATCAGGTGCAGGATCGCCTGAACCGGCTTGAGGACGTCTTCGCCAAGACCCGCATCTTCCGCGCCCCGAAACTGGGGCGGTAAGCATCTGCCGCAGGCGCCTGTTGGCGTCAGGCCAGCAGGAACCAAAAAATGGATATGTGGCGCAATGGTGACCCCGACAGGACTTGAACCTGTAACCTGCCCCTTAGGAGGGGGCTGCTCTATCCAGTTGAGCCACGGGGCCG
>JAPSIP010000077.1 GCA_031178645.1 Paracoccus sp. (in: a-proteobacteria)
GGAGCGACGATTTCTCATCTCCTCGGCCAAGACATCGGCCTCTTGCTCAGCCTTGGCAGCGCCGGGCTACTATGACCCTTTGCTATGACACCTCATTCAGCTAAGTATGCCGATACTGCCTGTTTCAACTGGATGAACCCCTTGTTTTTGTGGTTCAAGGAAGTAGACGATACTGAAGAAACGGTCTCGAAAACCGTTGAGCCTGCAAGGGTTCCGTGGGTTCGAATCCCACCCTCTCCGCCACTTTCACTTTACCCTGGCCCCCATGCCCTCCTGCGGTCTATTCACCTAGGGTGAAGGTCTGCTCCACCACCGCCTCCATGGATACATAGCTGGACGTGTTACTGATGTGGGGCAAGCCCGAGACCTTCTCGGCCATGATGCGCCGGAAATCGGCCATGTCACGCGAGCGGACCTTGATGAGATAGTCGAAGCCGCCGGCAATCATGTAGCATTCCTCGATCTCGGGGATGGCGCGGACGGCGGCGTTGAACTGTTGCAACGCGGCTTCTCGGGTATCGCTCATGCTGACCTCGACATAGGTGACATGGGTCAGGCCCAGCTTCAGGGGCGACAGGATCGCGCGGTATCCGGTAATTAGGCCGATCTCCTCCAGATGCTTGATGCGCAGGGTGATCGGCGTCTTAGACAGGCCGACCTTTCGGGCCAGCTCGGCCACGGGGATGCGCGCGTTGCGCGTCAGTTCGGCCAGGATCCTGCGGTCATAGGCGTCCAGCTTGACATTCATCCCAGACATCCTTCCGAAATTGTTCGATCTCCCCAGGACGATCATCATCTTCAGGCACACGGCCTAGATATTCTCTGATAACTCCGCCGAACCAGTCAAGGAGTCAGGCCATGTCGTCGTCCGTCAGCCCCAGCGTCTTTTCCACCCAGGCCAAGTTTGCTGACGAAGCGCAGCTTCTGGAACAGCTGACGGCCCATGCCGCCCTGCCGCCCCCCGCCCGTGCCGCCATCACCGCCCGCGCCGCCGATCTGGTGCGCCGTATCCGTGCCGAGGCCAAACCCAGCCTGATGGAGCATTTCCTGTCGGAATACGGCCTGTCCACGCGCGAAGGTGTTGCCCTGATGTGCCTGGCCGAGGCGATGCTGCGCGTCCCCGACAAGATCACCATCGACGCCCTGATCGAGGACAAGATCGCCCCGTCCGATTGGGGCAAGCACCTGGGCGAGGCCTCGTCTTCGCTGGTCAACGCATCCACCTGGGCATTGATGCTGACAGGCAAGGTGCTGGACGACGACCAGGCGGGCACCCTTCGCCGGATGGTCCGCCGCCTGGGCGAGCCGGTGATCCGCACCGCCGTGGGCCGCGCCATGAAGGAAATGGGCCGCCAGTTCGTGCTGGGCCAGACTATTACCGACGCCCTGTCCCGCGCAAAGACGCGCGAGGCGCAGGGCTTCACCTACAGCTATGACATGCTGGGCGAGGCCGCGATGACCGGGGCCGACGCCGCCCGCTATGACCGCGCCTATGCCGACGCGATCGCGGCGATCGCCAAGGCCTGCGACAAGGGCTCGGTCGAGGAAAATCCCGGCATCTCGATCAAGCTGTCCGCGCTGCATCCGCGATATGAGGTCGCGCAGGAAGCCCGCGTGATGCGCGAACTGGTGCCCGTTGTCCTGCGTCTGGCGCGGCAGGCAAAGGCCGCCGGCATGGGCATGAACATCGACGCCGAGGAACAGGACCGCCTGGTCCTGTCGCTGAAGGTGATCGAGGCGGTGCTGTCCGATCCTTCGCTGGCGGGCTGGGACGGGTTCGGCATCGTGGTGCAGGCCTATGGCAAGCGCGCCAGCCAGACCATCGACTGGCTGTATGAGGCCGCGACCCGTTTGGACCGCCGCATCATGGTGCGCCTGGTCAAGGGCGCCTATTGGGACAGCGAGGTCAAGCGCGCCCAGGTCGAAGGCCACCCCGGCTTTCCGCTGTTCACCAGCAAGGTCGCGACCGATGTCAGCTATATCGCCAATGCGCGCAAGCTGATCGGCTATGCCGACCGCATCTATCCGCAATTCGCCACCCACAACGCCCATACCGTCGCCGCGATCCTGGAAATGGCCGGCGACATCCGGTTCGAGTTCCAGCGGCTGCACGGCATGGGCGAAAGGCTGCATGACATCGTGCTGCGCGAATCCAATGGCCGGTGCCGCATCTATGCGCCGGTTGGCGCGCATCGCGACCTGCTAGCCTATCTGGTGCGCCGGTTGCTGGAGAACGGCGCGAACAGCAGCTTCGTGAACCAAATCGTGGACGAGGCCGTCAGTCCCGAGGAAGTCGCGCGCGATCCCTTTGATGCGCTTGCCACCGCCAAGGCCCCCGCATCCCTGCTGGTCCCGGCCGACCTGTTCGGTTCCTCGCGCCGCAATTCGGTTGGGTTTGACCTGTCGGACGAACAGACCCTGGCGCGGATCAATGCCGCGCGAGAGGTTGCGCTGTCCGATGTGGCGCCGCTGACCGTTTCCCCGCCCACGGGCGAGGCGCATGATGTGGTGAACCCCGCCACGGGCGAACGCCTGGCCTCGGTCCTGATGGCCGATGACGCGACCGCCGCCCGCGCCATCGACGACGCCCGCCCCTGGGACGCGCCCGCGTCGGAACGCGCCGCCGTCCTGCGCCGCGCGGCCGACCTGTACGAGGAAAACTTCGGCCCAATCTTCGGCATCCTGGCGCGCGAGGCAGGCAAGTCCCTGGCCGATGCCGTGGCCGAACTGCGCGAGGCGGTCGATTTCCTGCGCTATTATGCGGCCGAGGGCGAAACCAATCCCGGTGCGCCGCGCGGGATCGTGGGCGCGATCAGCCCCTGGAACTTCCCGCTGGCAATCTTCACCGGCCAGATCGCGGCGGCGCTGATGGCGGGCAATGCTGTCATCGCCAAGCCGGCCGAGGCGACGCCCATCATCGCGGCCCTGGGCGTCACGCTGATGCATCAGGCGGGGGTTCCCGCAGCGGCGCTGCAGATGCTGACCGGGCGCGGCAGCGTGGTGGGCACCGCCCTGTCGCAGGATCCGCGCGTCAACGGGATGGTCTTCACCGGTTCCACCGCCACCGCGCAGACCATCGCGCGCACGATGGCAGGGCACCTGACCCCCGGCACGCCGCTGATCGCGGAAACCGGCGGGCTGAACGCGATGATCGTGGATTCGACCGCCCTGCCCGAACAGGCGGTCCGCGACATCGTGAACGGCGCCTTCCGGTCGGCCGGGCAGCGTTGTTCCGCCCTGCGCTGCCTTTACGTGCAGGAAGACATCGCCCCCCACCTGATCGAGATGATCAAGGGCGCGATGGACGAACTGGTCGTGGGCGATCCCTGGAACCTCTCCACCGACGTGGGCCCCGTGATCGACACGCGGGCGCGCGACGACATCGCGGGCTATCTGGCCAGCAACGGCAACCGCGTGATCCACAAGCTGCACGCGCCGTCGCGCGGAACCTTCATCGCGCCGACCATGCTGCGCGTGGGCGGGATCGGCGATCTGGAACGCGAAATCTTTGGGCCGATCCTTCATGTAGCGACCTTCAAGGCCGACAAGCTGGACCGCGTGGTGGCCGACATCAACGCCCGCGGCTTTGGCCTGACCTTCGGCCTGCACACCCGCATCGACAGCCGCGTGCAAGAGATCTCGGACGCGGTCCATGTCGGCAACATCTATGTCAACCGAAACCAGATCGGCGCGGTCGTGGGCAGCCAACCCTTCGGCGGCGAAGGCTTGTCGGGGACTGGACCCAAGGCGGGCGGCCCCCGCTATGTGCCACGGTTCTTCGCCCCCCAGGCACCTGCCAGCGGCAAAGGCTCTTGGCAGGCCCAGGCTGACGAAAGCCGCATCCGTTTGCAGCTTGCGGCCCATGTCTCACGCAAGATCGACGAGCGTCTGATGCCTGGCCCGACCGGCGAGTTGAACCGCCTGACAGCCCATACCCGCCCGCCGGTCCTGTGCATGGGGCCGGGTGCGGACACCGTGGCCGCCCAGATGGCCGCCGTCGCCGCGCTTGGTGGTGATGCCGTGGGCCTGGATGGCGCGCTTGCGCCCGATGTCCTGACGCGCCTGCCGGCCATGGCGGCCGTGCTGTGGTGGGGCGACGAAGCGCAGGGCCGCGCTTATGCCGAGGCCCTGGCCTCGCGGGAGGGAGAGATCGTGCAACTGGTCACCGGGCTGCCCGACTTCGGCCATGTCGCGCATGAACGCCACCTGTGCGTGGACACGACGGCGGCGGGCGGCAACGCGGCGTTGCTGGCGGGATAAGGAAAGGGGGCCGGAAGGCCCCCTTTTTCAAGTCGCGGCGGGCGGTCAGACCTGCCAGCGTCGCTTCAGGGCGATCAGGTGCAGCGCCGCCGCCGCAGCACCGCCGCCCTTGTTCTGGCCCTGCGGATCGGCCCGAACTTCGGCCTGGGGCAGGTTCTCGACCGTCAGGATGCCGTTGCCGATGCAATGCCCCTGCAGGCCCAGCAGCGTCAGCCCGCGGGAACTGTCGTTGCAGACCGTGTCGTAATGGGTTGTCTCACCCCGGACCACGCAGCCAAGCGCGACATAGCCGTCGTAAAGATCGCCACCGGCCGCAAGCGCGATTGCCGTGGGGATCTCAAGCGCGCCCGGAACCTCGACCAGATCAACCGCAGCGCCTGCGGATTCGGCCACCGCGCGGGCGCCCGCGACCAGCCCGTCGGCCACCTGGCGGTAATAGGGTGCCACGACGATCAGCAGGCGCAGGTCGCCGTCGATGCGGGGCAAGGGCAATTGATGATGTTCGATGCTGGCAGCCATCGGTTCACTCCTTTATCGGGCGGGTCGAATGGATCGACAGGCCATAGGCGTCCAGGCCGATCACCCTGACCGGCGCCGAATTGGTCAGCAGGATCAGGTCCGAAAGCCCCAGCACCGACAGGATCTGCGCCCCCAACCCGTATTGGCGCAGCACATGGGACGACACTTCGTCATGGCGCGGCAGGCGCGGTTCGATGTCGCGGAACAAGACGACCACACCCCTGCCCTCGTCCGCGATCATCCGCATCGCCTGACCCAGGGTGCCGGCATCCTCGCGTCCGATGCCAAGGACATCGTGAAGCGGGTCCAGGACGTGCATCCGCACCATCACCGGGCCGGGCTGCGTCAGGTCGCCCTTGGTCAGCACGATATGTTCCGCCCCCGAGGTGTCGTCGGCAAAGACCCGCATCATCCAGTCGCCACCATGGACAGATGTGACCGCCATCTGGCCGCGTTCCGCGATCAGGTTGTCGTGGCGGCGGCGATAGGCGATCAACTGGCTGATGGTGCCGATCTTCAGCCCATGCCTTTGGGCGAAGGCCACCAGATCGGGCAGCCGCGCCATCGTGCCGTCGTCGTTCATGATCTCGCAGATGACGCCCGAGGGGTTCAGCCCCGCCAGCCGCGCGACATCGACCGCGGCCTCGGTATGGCCGGCGCGCACAAGGACGCCGCCTTCGCGCGCGCGCAGCGGGAAGATGTGGCCGGGCGTGGCGATGTCGGACGGACCCTTGGTCGGATCGATCGCCACCGCGATCGTATGCGCCCGGTCCTGGGCAGAGATGCCAGTGGTCACGCCCTCGCGCGCCTCGATCGACATGGTGAAGGCGGTCTCGTGGCGGCTGGAGTTCTTGGCGCTGAGCAGCGGCAGACCCAGGGCATCGATCCGTGCGCCGGGCATCGACAGGCAGATCAGCCCGCGCCCGTGGGTCGCCATAAAGTTGATGGCCTCGGGCGTGGCCATCTGCGCGGGGATCACCAGGTCGCCCTCGTTCTCGCGGTCCTCGTGGTCCACCAGGATGAACATCCGGCCGTTGCGGGCCTCGTTGATGATCTCCTCGATGGGCGAGATCGCCGCCGACCAATCCCGTTCGACCGGGCCGGGGTTGCTGTCAGACATGCGCCGCTCCTGCAAGGTTTGCCTTTGGTGACATGAGCCTTCCTTTCGCAACGATCCTGCTTCGTCCACAGCGCCGCAAGACAGCGGCGGGTTTCGCAGCATCTGCACCGTGAACCGCCCCGGTGCAAGACCGGACGCTGCGCCAGATGGCATATCGGGAAGAGATGGATTTCGGAAGGAAGGATGGTGCCCGGAGACGGATTTGAACCGCCGACACGCGGATTTTCAATCCGCTGCTCTACCAACTGAGCTATCCGGGCAACCTTGCGCACCGTCGGGGCGCGTTGCGTGACGCGGTGTTTACGGACGCTTGGGGCGACTGTCCAGACCCCCGCCGGTGTTTTTTTCGCTTTTCGGCGCCTGGTCCGACGACAGGTCGTCCTGCGGCAGGCCGGGGATGACATAGTCCCCGCGCAGCCAGCGGGCCAGGTCGACATCCGCGCAGCGTTTCGAACAGAAGGGACGATAGGCCGGCACGCCCGGCTTGCTGCAGATCGGGCAGGCCATCAGCGGGCCTCCTGCGCCAGGCGATGCAGGGGGATGCGGTCGCGTTTGCGGTTGATCTCGTAGAGGCCCATCGTGGTCCAGCCGATCAGCGAGGTTTCCGCGCTTTCGCCCTTGAAGGCCGCGCGCAGGACCTGGTCCAGCGTGGCCCGGTCGCGCTTGGGGACCGGTGCGAAATCCACCACCACCTGCCCGCCAAGTCCGCGCAGGCGCAACTGGCGCGGCAGGTCGCGGGCAAGGGCGATATTCGCCTTCAGCGCGGCGGCGGGACTGGCGTCCTGGCCGGTGTTCACGTCGATGGCCAGCAGGGCGCGCGTGGGTTCGATCGCGGCATGGGCGCCGCCCGGCAAGGGCACGACCGGCGACAAAAGCGCGTCCACCGCCTCAAGCACGCCGCAGCGTTCGAAGCTGTCCGGGCCTTCCTCGATGGCGTCGGGTTCGGGGTCCGCCCAGTCCATCCAGGCCTGTTCATGGGGTGACGGGGCGCCCAACAGCAGTTCCGGCCCGCCGGCCACCTCGCCCGC
>JAPSIP010000078.1 GCA_031178645.1 Paracoccus sp. (in: a-proteobacteria)
CTTCACCAGCCGGTGCGCGTTCACCAGGATATCCACCCGGTCAAAGGCGTCCAGCGTCGCCGACAGCAGATTCGCCGTGGCCAGCTTTTCCGTCATCCGCCCCGCGAAGCAGCGCACATGCGGGTCACGTTCGTCATAGTCGGACATGGCGGTGGCCAGGGCAGCTTCGTCGGTGTCCGCAAACATGACATTGGCGCCGCGTTCCACGAAATAGCGGGCCACGGCCAGGCCGATGCCGCGCCCGGCGCCGGTGACGATGGCGGTCTTGCCCTGGATCGACAAGCCCATCAGCGGCGGCCCTTGCGGGCGGCGCCACGGCCCGCGCCCGTTGCCTCGATCACCTTGAAGCGGTTGTCGCCTCGCAACTCGGTCACTTGCGCGAAATGCTGGGCCAGCACTGTTTCGTAAGGCAGGTGCCGGTTGGCAACCATCCACAGCCGCCCCGCCCCCGTCAGCAGGCGGGCAGCGGCCGCGATGAAGTCGCCGCCGATCCGAGGGTCCGCCACGCGGCCGTCGTGAAAGGGCGGGTTCATGATCACACCGTTCACAGGATCGGGCAACGTGAAGTCGCGCGCATCGGCCCAGTGGAAGACCGCGCGCGGATCCGTGATGTTGTCCTTGGCGGATTCGATCGCGGCATGGTCGGCCTCGACCAGGTGGATCACCTCGATGCCGGGGCGGCCAAGCGCCTGTGCCGACAGCCAGCCCCAGCCCGCGCCCAGATCGACGACGCGCGTGGGCAGCCGGTCGGGCAGCGCGGCCGCAAGCATGGCCGATCCGGGATCGACGCCATCGGCGGAAAAGACGCCGGGCCGGGTGACGAAGCCCGGCACCACCTCATGCGCCGCGCTTGCCCAGCCGGCAGGCAGCCAGTCGCCCGAAGGGACGATCACGCGGAAGATCTTGCCGTGGGCCTTGCTGTAAACTTCGTCCACGCAGGCAAGCTGGCGCAGTTCCTTCAGGACCGAATCGACGCCATCCGTCTTTTGCCCGTCGATCCACAGCGGCGCATCGGGGGACAGGCGGGCGGCGGCATCGGCTATGCGGGCATGAGCCTCGGCCTTGGCGCGGGACAGGATCACAAGGGCCGCGTCAAACCGCCCCTCGACCACAGGTGCCACCTGAAATCCGCGCGCGGCCAAGGCGCGATGGTCAGGGAAATGGCCCTGCTGGATGCGGGTTCGCGCAGGATCCAGGGGCGAAAGATCATCGGACCCCTTGGCGCCGATCACAAGAAATTCCCCTTCGGGCGCGTTCCCCGAAAGGGCAAGGTCCAGGCGTGTCGTTGTCACTGTTATTCTTTTTCCATGGTGCATTGCAGCGGATGTTGCTGCCGCCGCGCCAGTTCCATCACCTGCGCGACCTTGGTTTCCGCGACCTCGTGCGAAAAGACGCCGACAACTGCCACGCCCTTGCGGTGGACGGTCAGCATGATCTCGATCGCCTGGGCGTGCGTCATGTTGAACAGGCGTTCAAGGACATGGACCACGAACTCCATCGGCGTGAAGTCGTCGTTCAGCATCAGCACCTTGTACATCGGGGGGCGCTGCGTGCGCGTGCGCGGTTTGACGACCAGTTCAACCTGGTCGTCGGGTCCGTCGCCGTCTGTCATCCACTGCGCCATAGGTCCAGTCTGGTCATGCTGATCACGTTAGGGACACAATATAATCCATTTCACCGCCGATGAAACCCCGTCCAGAGGCGAGCAAGGCGGGCAAAATACACCAAATCAGCGGTTACATGGCCGTGAATGTCATGCTATTATCCGAATATTAAGCAAGGGCATGCAACAAACGACATGCCGTCCCGAGGCAGAGAGACCGCGACAGTGATCCCATTTTCCCAGACAGCCCGGCTGTGGGCTTTTCTCTTGCTGGCCATTCTGGCCCCGGCCACAGTTTCGGCGGCGCCCTTTGCCGCCTATGTGATCGACGCCCGCACCGGCCAGCCCATCTACAAGCAGAACGAGGATACGCGGCTGCATCCCGCGTCCCTCACGAAGATGATGACGCTCTATATGGCCTTCACGGCGATCGAGCGCGGACAGGTCCGGCTGGATTCGCAGTTCCCGGTTTCGACCAATGCCGCGTCCGAGCCTCCGTCGAAGCTGGGCTTGAAGGCGGGCCAGCGAATCGAGCTGCGCTATCTGATCCGCGCCGCCGCGATCAAGTCGGCCAACGACGCCGCCACCGCAATTGGCGAGGGTTTGGCGGGGTCCGAGGTGGCGTTTGCCCAGCAGATGACCCAGATGGCGCGCGCCCTGGGAATGCGGAACAGCAATTTCCGCAACGCGCATGGCCTGACGCAGGAGGGGCACTATTCCTCGGCCCATGACATGACGATCCTGGGGCGGCGTCTGTTCTATGATTTCCCCCAGTATTACAACATCTTCTCGCGCCGTTCGGCGGATGCGGGGATTGCGCAGGTGTCGTCCACCAACAAGCGGTTCCTGGACGCTTATGAAGGCGCGGACGGGATCAAGACGGGCTATACCCGTGCGGCGGGCTTCAACCTGACGGCCTCGGCACAGCGCGGCAACAAGCGGCTGGTGGCGACGGTCTTTGGTGGCACCTCGACCGCGCATCGCAACCAGGTGATGGCGCAGTTGCTGGATTCGGGCTTTACCCGCGTTCCCAACCGCGTCCGCGAAGTTCGGCCCGAAGCGCCGCGACTGCTGGCGCAGCGCGTGGTCCGTCGCGCCCAGGTCGAACCCACCGCCGCCGCGACAGCGCCTCAGACGCAGCGGCTGGTGTTGTCGGCATCGGCCCCCCCGGCGCGCGTCAGCCGCCCGGCCCAGGCCTCGACCGCAGCAGTTGCCCAGGCCCCGCAAGCGGCGCCCAAGGCTGTCGCCGTCGGCGGCCTGACGCTTGCCGCCAGTGCACGTCCGGTCAGCAGGCGCGCGGCACCGGCGGTTGCCGAAGCCGCCGCCCCCGAGGCAGCCCAACCGCAATCGGCAAGCCTTGCCGCACCGGTCCTTGCTGCGTCGGCCCGCCCTGCCCCGGCGCCGCGTTCGCGCACGGCCAGCATCGCCGCCGTGGCCGAGGCATCGGAGGCCGGCAATCCGGGTGCCGATCCCGAAGCGATCGCGCGCGCCGTGGCCGAGGCTGTCCCGCAGAACGGAGGCGCCTCGATGTCGCTGCTGGCCTCGCCCGCGCCGAAGCCCCGTTCGGAAACGGTCATCCTTGCCGCCATGGGCGAAGGCGACCGTTCGAACCCCGAGGAACTCGAGATCGTTTCGCGCCCCGCCAACAGCGGCCGCAGCTGGGGCGTGACGCTGGGCATGTTCTCGTCCAAGGCCGAGGCCGAAAAACTGCTGCTGCGCAGCGCACTGCAGGACGGCGCGATCCTGGGTGGCGCACAGCGCCATGTCGCGGACACCAAGCGCGGCTTCCAGCCCAGCTTCGCGAACCTGACCAAGGGCAATGCCGAACTGGTCTGCGAACGCTTCCTCAGCCGGTCCCAGGAATGCCAGGTGGTCGGCCGCTGATCTTCGGCCAAGGCAGAATAGTCAAAGGGGCGGAGATCATTCCGCCCCTTTTGCTTGTCGGGTATCGGTCAGTCGGGCTTGGGCCGGTCGTCCCACTTATCGCTGAGGATGCGTTCGGCATCGCCTTTTGGATCCTCAAATTGGCGAGAGCGCAACGCCCAGATGAAGGCGACAAGCCCCGCCGCGCCAAGGCCCAGCGAAACCGGGATGAGGATCGAGAGCATCTCCATGAGGCAGTCCTTTCAGTCGCGCAGCCGCAGCGCGTTCAGCGTCACCGTGATCGAGCTTAGCGACATCGCCAAGGCAGCGATCAGGGGCGTCACCATCCCGGCAACGGCCAGCGGCACCGCCACGATATTATAGGCGATCGAGATCGCAAAGTTCTGCCGGATCCGCCGCGTCGCCAGCCGCGCCAAGGCGACCGCCTCGGCCACCGGCACCAGGTCGCTGCCGGTCAGCACCATGTCGCTCGCGACCCGCGCCGCATCCAGGGCGCTTGCCGGAGAGATCGAAGAATGGGCACGGGCAAGCGCCGCCGTATCGTTCAGCCCGTCGCCCACCATCAGGACGCGCGCGCCCTGGGCTGCAAGATCGGCCACCATCGCCTCTTTGCCTTGCGGATCGACGGCGGCGCGGTGGTCGTCGATGCCCAGCCGGGCGGCCAGATCGGCCACCGCTGCCGGACGGTCGCCCGACATCAGCACGACCCGCAGCCCCGCCTTGCGCAGCCGCGCCACGCAATCGGCGGCACCGGGGCGCAGCTCGTCGGTGAACTCCAGCCGCACCGGGGTCTGACCCTCGACCGCAAGCCAGGTCGCGCTTGTGGGCCGATCCTCGTGATCCGCCACGCCCAGCCAGTCGGCGCGGCCCAGCCGGACCAACCGCCCCTGCCAGCGGGCCGAGACGCCGAAACCGGGATGCTCCGTAACCTCCGACAGATCGGCCGGTTCATCCGTCAGCGCCGCGGCAAGCGCGAGTGACAAGGGATGGGCCGAGGCCTGCGCCAGGGCGCGCGCCACCGGGCGAAGATCGGTAGGCAGCGGATCGGCGCTGACCAGCGTGGGTCGTCCCAGGGTCAGGGTGCCGGTCTTGTCGAAGACGACTGTATCAACCTCGGCAAGACGCTCCAGGGCGGTTCCGTCCTTGATCAGCAGCCCGCGCCGGAACAGCCGCCCGGAGGCCGCGGTCGCCACCGCCGGAACCGCCAGTCCAAGGGCGCAGGGGCAGGTCACGATCAGCACCGCCGCCGCGATGTTCACGGCCAGCCGCAGGTCGCCCGTGGCCCAGATCCAGCCCGCAAAGCTGCACAGGGCCATCAGGTGGACGCTGGGCGAGTACGCGCGCGAAGCGCGTTCCGCCAACGAGGTATAGCGCCCCCGCGCGGCCTCGGCCGCCTCGACCAGGGCGGTCAGGCGGGCCAGCGACGAATCGCGCCCTGCCGCCGTCACCCGCAGGGTCAGGGGGCCGGTCAGGTTCACCTCACCGGCAGACAGCATCTGGCCGGGCTGGGCCAGTACGGGCAGTGTTTCGCCGGTCAGCAGCGCGCGGTCGATCTCGGACCGGCCCTCGACAATCTGGCCGTCGGCAGGCACGCGGGCGCCGGGGCGGATGCGGATGAGGTCGCCGGGGCGCAGGCTGGCGACGGGAACGGTCTGTTCGGCCCCGTCCAGCAGCAGCGCGGCGCGCGGAACCTCCAACGCGGTCAGCTCGGCAGCGGCGGACCGGGCGATGGCGCGGGTGCGGTGGTCCAGATAGCGCCCGATCAGCAGGAAGAAGCACAGCATCGCAGCCGCGTCGAAATAGGCGTGATGCCCCGACTCCATCGTCTCATAGACCGAGATCGCACTGGCCAGGATCAGCGCCAGCGAGATCGGCACATCCATGCCCAGCCGTCCCACCCGGATCGCGGCCCAGGCACTGCGGAAAAACGGCTGGCCCGCAAAGAAGACGGTGGGCAGCGCGATGGCGCCGCTGATCCAGTGGAACAGGTCGCGCGTGGCGGATTCGGCCCCCGACCAGACAGCGACCGACAGGATCATGATGTTCATCATCGCGAAGCCCGATACGCCGATGCGCATCAGCAGGTCGCGCCCCTGCCGGTCGGCAGTCGTGGCCGACAGCGCGTCGGGGTCAAGCTCGTGCGCCTCGTATCCCACCCCCGCCAGCACGGGGATCAGGTCGTCGGCGGCAAGGCCGGGCGCGTCCACCGTGACGCGGCGCAGGGTCAGGTTGACGCGGGCATTGCGGACGCCGGGATGGGCGGTCAGCGCGGTTTCGACATCGGTGATGCAGGTCGCGCAATGGGCGGTTGGCAGGGACAGGATGACGGTTCCCTGCGCCACCTCGGCCCGGTCGGCCAGGCGTTGCGCCAGGGGTGCCGCGTCGCAGGCGGGGCAGGCGCTGAAGCCCGATGCGGTCAGGTCGGCCATGTCAGTTCACCATCGCCCCGGCATAATGATCCAGCCGCTGCCGGAAGGTGGTTCCATCCGGCGCGACAGCCTGGACGTGGATGTTCCAGGCCCCCGGCTGCAGCACCAGGGCGGCGCGGTAGATGCCGCCGCCTGCAACTTCGAACTGCGGCGTCATATCCTGGCGCTTGTGCGTGGGGCGTCCGATGGTGGCCGTGAAATCCCGCAGGACAGGATGGGTGCCCTGCCTGTCCAGGATTTCGATCGTGATCCGGGCGCCGTCATAGCTGGCTTTGGCCGTCCAGCCCAGGTTCTCCTGCGCAAACCTGTCCCGGTCGAACTGCTGCGAGGCGACATAGCTGTTCTTCACCTCGAGCCCCGGAAAGCTGCCCACGGCCAGGAAAGCCATGACCAGGTTGACGGCGATGATGACGCCAAAGGCTGCCAGCGTGATCACCAGGACATGGCGTCCGGTCAGTTCCCGTGTCATCCTATTCATCCTTTCCGTGGAAGATCGTGCCCACCGATGCGGTCACCCCGTCGACTTCGTCACGCACGACCAGATCCAGGTGCGTCGTGGCGCTTGCGGCAAGATCGGATCCCGCCGGCGCGGTCACATAAAGCCTGCTGCTGAGGGTCTCGTCCGCCGGCACCCTGACGATTCCTGCAGGCGCGCCCTCGACCGAGACGGTCAGGGCATCCGCCCCTTCAACCGCGAAGCTGAAGTCCCTGGCATCATGCTGCTTGTTGCGCAGCCGCACCTCGTAAGTGTTGCGGATCGCGCCGTCCGCCATGGTCACGAACAGCGGGTTGCGCACCGGCGAGACGTTCAGGTCGGAGGTGGACCGCATGAACAGCGCGACGATCAGCGCGACGCCGATCCCGGACCACAGCGTGAAATACAGGATCGTGCGTGGCCGGAAGATGTGCCTCCAGACAGATTTCGGCTGGGCGCCGGCGCGTTCGGCCGTCTCGTCCTTCAGCGCCATGTAGTCGATCAGCCCGCGCGGCTTGCCGATCTT
>JAPSIP010000079.1 GCA_031178645.1 Paracoccus sp. (in: a-proteobacteria)
TCGACGACCTCGGGTTCGGCGAGGGTCGAGATGTCGCCGAGGCTTGCATAGTCGTTCTCGGCGATCTTGCGCAGGATGCGGCGCATGATCTTGCCCGAGCGGGTCTTGGGCATTCCGGGCGCCCATTGGATCACGTCGGGCTTGGCGATGGGGCCGATCTCGGTGCGGACCCATTTCTCCAGCTCTCCGCGGAGTTCGTCCGAGGGCTGCACGCCGTTCATCAGCGTGACATAGGCATAGATGCCCTGCCCCTTCAGCGGATGCGGATAGCCAACCACGGCTGCTTCCGCGACCTTTTCATGGGCGACAAGCGCGCTCTCGACCTCGGCCGTGCCCATGCGGTGGCCCGAGACGTTGATCACGTCGTCCACCCGGCCGGTGATCCAGTAGTAGCCGTCCTCGTCGCGCCGGCAGCCGTCGCCGGTGAAGTAATAGCCCGGATACTGCTGGAAATAGGCCTCCTGGAACCGCCCGTGGTCGCCCCAGAGCGTGCGCATCTGCCCGGGCCAGCTGTCGGCGATGCACAAGACCCCCTCGGCCGGGTTGCCTTCGATCACTTTGGCGCTCTCGGCCTCGAGGATCACCGGCCTGATGCCGAAGAAGGGCAGCGTGGCCGAGCCGGGCTTGGTTTCGGTGGCGCCGGGCAAGGGCGTGATCAGGTGGCCGCCGGTCTCGGTCTGCCACCAGGTGTCCACGATCGGGCAGCGGCCCTTGCCGATGTTGTCGTTGTACCAGTTCCAGGCCTCGGGGTTGATGGGCTCGCCCACGGTGCCCAGGATGCGCAGCGACGACAGGTCGTGGCCTTGGATGGGATCGGTGCCCTTGGCCATCAGGGACCGGATCGCAGTGGGCGCGGTGTAGAACTGCGTGACCTTGTGCTTGGCGCAAACCTCCCAGAAGCGGCCGGCGTCGGGAAAGGTCGGCACGCCCTCGAACATCACGGTGGTGGCGCCATTGGCCAGCGGGCCATAGACGATATAGCTGTGGCCGGTGACCCAGCCCACATCGGCCGTGCACCAGAAGACGTCGCCGTCCTTGTAGTCGAAGGTGTACTGGTGCGTCATCGCGGCATAAACCAGATAGCCGCCGGTGGTGTGCACCACCCCCTTGGGCTTGCCGGTCGAGCCCGAGGTATAAAGGATGAACAGCGGATCCTCGGCCCCCATCGGGCGGGGCGGGCAGTCGGGCGCCACCGTCTCCATCAGCGCCTTCACATCCACGTCGCGCCCGTCGATCCAGGTGGTCTGGTCGCCGGTGTGCTTGACCACCAGGCAGCGCACCCGGTCCGAGCAATGCAGAAGCGCCGCGTCGGTGTTCGACTTGAGGTTGGTCCTGCGCCCGCCGCGCGGCGCGGTATCGGCGGTGATCACCGCCTTGGCGCCACAGTCGTTGATGCGGTTGGCCAGCGCGTCGGGCGAGAAGCCCGCGAAGACAATGGAATGGATCGCCCCGATCCGCGCGCAGGCCAGCATCGCATAGGCCGCCTCGGGGATCATCGGCAGATAGATCACCACCCGGTCGCCGCGCATGATGCCCTGGGACAACAGCACATTGGCGAAGCGGTTCACCTTTTCCGACAGCTGGGCATAGGTGATGTGCTGGGCGGGCGTGGCGGGATCGTCGGGCTCGAAGATGATCGCGGTCTGGCCGGCGCGCGCCGGCAGGTGGCGGTCGATGCAGTTGACGGATGCGTTGAGGATCCCGTCCTCGAACCACTTGATCGAGACCTTGCCAAAGGTGAAGTCGGTGTTCTTGACCACGCTGAAGGGATGGATCCAGTCCAGCCGCTGCCCTTCCCGCCCCCAGAACGATTCGGGATCGGCGATCGATTCGCCATAAAGACGCGCGTAATCCCCAGGCCCAATATGAGCACCCGCAAAACCCGCAGGAATCGGATGCTTGTGAATCGTTTCGGTTGTCATGGCTTCCCCTTCGCTTGACATCTGGCCGCTGGTCCTTGCCGTCCACCCAGTCCCGGCAGCCCTTTCAGGCGTTCCTGGCAGGATGTTAATCACATCGGAAGCATTCTGTTAAGTGATTTTATTAAAACGTTTTTTCTGTGAATTAGTTGACCAGTATCTTCTATGACTTGTAAATCCTTCACAATGCTTGCACAGCCTTGTCCCGCGGTGCAGCCTGCCGCCATGTCACGCGCCCCGATCCAGGAAGCCGACCCACACGCACGCGATCAGGCCAACAACATGCTGGCCCGGATGAGTCATGCGGTGCTGGCGGTGAACGACCCGGCCACGGGTCATCCGCATCTGTCGCGCATCGCCTGCCAGGCCGATTCGACCGGTCTGCCAGTAGCGCTTCTGTCGGCACTGGCGATCCACAGCCGCGCGCTTGCCACAGATCCGCGCGCCGCCCTGCTGCTGGATGCGCCGGGCCCGAAAGGCGATCCCATGACCTGGCCGCGCCTGTCGCTGCAGGTCGTGGCCGGCGTGATCAACGAACCGGGACAACTGCGCGACCGCTGGCTTCGCGCCCATCCCAAGGCGGCCGTGTTCATCGACCTGCCGGATTTCCGCTTCTGGCACCTGCGGCCGGTCGCGGGCTTCCTGAATGCCGGCTTCGGTGCGGCCTTTCGCCTGACGCCTGCGGATCTTGGCGCATGACAAAGCCGCCGCGATGGGTCGCGGCGGCTTGCGGTCCGGTAAAGGGACTTATTGCGGGCGGTCCATCCGGGCATAGACCGTCACCCTGCCCCGCACCGGCGAAGGCCAGTTCAGCCGAAGCTGGCGCTTGGTCGTGCCGATCTCGGTCTGGACCCAGGGCGCCGTATCGACCCGCGCCCCCGCGGCATTGGTGATTGCTGTTTCGGCGATCACCGACTGCACCGACTTGGCCCAGCCCTTGAAGGGCAGCCCCTCGATCACCGGCAGCGTCCAGCTGGTCGAGGTCGAGGTCTGGTTGTGCTGCAGCATCAACGGGTTCGAGACATAGTTTTTCACCCCGTTGAAGGTGTTCCCCTCGAACTGCAGGTTGCGCATGTTGTTGTAGTTCAGATCCGCGACCGAGGTATCGACCCGCTCGATCCGGTCCACGTCGCCGTAAAGCGCCTTGAAAACGTTGCTGGTCACGGTCAGCCCGTGGATGAAATGGCCGGTGCCATAAGGCTTGATGGTCAGCCAGGTGAACCACGGGGCCGTATTGCTGCACAGGCAGGTGTTTCCGTTGATCGTCAGCCCGCCGAAACTGTATTCGTTGCCCGTGAAGTTCGGCTGCTCGCTGTGTTCGTTGGTCCATTCGATCGAGGCATTGTCGATATAGTTGCCGTTGATCGTCGTCTGCACATTGGGCCGCGTCAGCACCAGCCCGGCATAGCGCAAGCCGTCGCCCGACCCGTCGCCCTGAAACCAGTGGTTGCCCGAGATGATGTGCCCGCCGCCATTGGCCACCATGAAATGCGCAAAGCGGACAAAGCGGTTGTCGCGCATCTTCACGTCATTGGCGTTCACGTTGATCGCGACGGTGGTGCGCTGCTGGGCGGGCAGGTCCATCTCGTTCGACAGGAACTGGCAGCGGTCCACCAGCATGTCCTGGCAGCCCCGCCCAATGGACGTGATCCCCCGATCCTTGGGCTTGGTCAGGTAGCAGTCGCGCAGCGCGATCATTTCCCCCTTGGGCGGCAGCATGATGCCGCTGGCGACCCCTTCGCAGTTCAGGTCCAGATCGACGAAGTTCAGCCGCGACACCTCGACCCCCGAAAAGTCGAACATGTAGCGATAGCGTTCGAAGGAATAGCTGCGCGTCCCCGCCCCGCCATGCAGCGGCTGCGACAGGGTCAGGCTGCGCGCGGCGATGTCACGGGCGTTCACATAGACCTCGCGGCCCACGCCGGGGCCGATGATGCGGCTGCCGACCTCGATCGCGGCGACATTGGCGACATTGGCGAGCCGCAGCGGTTGGGCCGGGTCATAGGTGCCGGTGCTGGTCCAGCGGCCGGTATCCCAGGCGGGCCCGGCCTTGGCGCTGATGCTGCCGTTGCAGATCACCCGGCGGTTTGAAAATCCGGTCAGGTCCGGTGCAAGCGTGCCCACGACCAGCGGCTCCTCGAGGTCCACCCGCCGACCGCACAGGTCCAGCGACACATGGTCGGTATAGCCGAACAGCGCCTGCAGGGCCTTCTTCATGCCCAGCGTCTCGCTGCCGAAGGCGTCGGCATAGGTGGGGAAGTCGAAGCTTTGCAAAAGCGACACCCGCGTCGAATCAGGCGTGCGGATGGTCCCCCGGAAGCGGATCGGGCTGCTGATGCCCAGGTCGCCGCTGATGAAGAAGGTGCCTTCGGGCACCAGGATCGACCCGCCATTCGCAGCCTGATCGGCGGCGATGAAGGCCGCGCGGTCGTTGGTGACATTGTCGCCCCGCGCGCCGAAGTCGCGCACATCCACCCAGTCGATCAGCGAGGGAATAAAGGCCGCCGTCACATCCTCGATGCGGATCGATTCGATGCGGAAGGCCCCGCCATTCGCGCCCACCAGATCCAGCCCGAAATGGCCATAGACCGGGGCCGTGCCCCAGGCCATGTCCACGCCGCGGCGCGAGCCTATGCCGACGATGGCGCTGATCTCGACCACATCGCCATAGGTGGTCAGGGGCACGGTCGGCCCGACATCGACCAGCCCCGTCACCCGCGCCCGCGACCCGCTGCCCGCCCATCCCGCGATGCGCGCCGAACACAGCGCCCCCGCTACCGCCTTGATCCGGGCCGAGACGCGCAGGTAGACGCCGGGGATCATCGGCGTCTCGCCCATGAAGCGGATCGATGTCGTGGTCTGCTGCTTCATCACCTCGAGGCAGGTGCCGAAATCCTGGTCCGCAGGGACAAGGGCGGCATTGTCGGCCGTTCCCCAGGTGGGGCTGCCGGGTGTGCCGTCGGTGCGCGACCAGGTGGTCAGGCCGCCCCGGAAGGCGGGCGGCATCAGCAGAAGCCCGTTGGTGATTGCGATATTCATGACCTATCTCCTTCAGCCGCGGCAGGCGCATGGGTGAAGGGATAGTTACCAAACGGTTAACGCAGGATTGACGGGGCGGACGTTGCAGCCCCGCCCCGCGCAACGACGATCAGAAGTGGATGGCCCGGCCGTAGGCGTCCAGGACGGATTCGTGCATCATCTCGGACAGGGTCGGATGGGGGAAGACGGTTTCCATCAGATCCTGCTCGGTCGTTTCAAGCTGGCGACCGATGACATAGCCCTGGATCAGTTCGGTCACCTCGGCGCCGACCATATGGGCGCCCAGCAATTCGCCCGTCTTGGCGTCGAAAACGGTCTTGATCATGCCTTCGGGTTCGCCCAGGGCGATGGCCTTGCCGTTGCCGACAAAGGGGAAGCGGCCGACCTTGATCTCGCGGCCCAGTTCCTTGGCCTTGGCTTCGGTCAGGCCGACGGATGCGACCTGCGGATGGCAATAGGTGCAGCCTGCGATGGACGACGGCTTGACCGGATGCGGATGCCCGCCCGCGATCAGTTCGGCCACCATCACGCCTTCATGGCTGGCCTTGTGCGCAAGCCAGGGTGCGCCCGCCACGTCGCCGATGGCATAAAGCCCCTCGACCCCGGTGCGGCAGTATTCGTCGGTCAGGAC
This sequence comes from Paracoccus sp. (in: a-proteobacteria), assembly GCA_031178645.1. Classification (GTDB taxonomy): domain Bacteria; phylum Pseudomonadota; class Alphaproteobacteria; order Rhodobacterales; family Rhodobacteraceae; genus Paracoccus. The sequence continues at coordinate 5,590 of JAPSIP010000079.1, forward strand.
ATGGGTGCGGTCGATCTTCACGCCCAAGTCTTCCAGACCCAGGTTTTCGACGTTGCCGACGATGCCCACGGCGGAAATCACCGTGTCGAAGTCCTGCGTCTCGGTCTTGCCATTGCTTTCGATATGGGCGGTCACCGTGCTGCCCTTGCGGTCCAACTTCTTGACCGTGGCCTTTTCAAGGATCTTCATGCCCTGCTTGACGAACTGCTTCTTGGCGAAGGCGCTGATCTCGGCATCCTCGACGGGCAGAACGCGGTCCATCACCTCGACCACTGTGGTATCTGCGCCCAGCGTGTTGAAGAAGCTGGCAAATTCGATCCCGATGGCGCCCGATCCGATGACCAGCAGCTTTTTCGGCATATGCGGCGGCACCAGCGCGTGCTTGTAGTTCCAGACCAGTTTCCCGTCAGGCTCCAGCCCCGGCAGTTCGCGGGCGCGTGCGCCGGTCGCCAGGACGATGGACTTGGCGGTCACTTCCTCGGTGCCCTTGTCCGTCTTGACGCTGACCTTGCCGGGGGCAACCAGCCGCGCTTCGCCCATGATGGTGGTGACCTTGTTCTTCTTGAACAGGTGGCCGATGCCGCCGGTCAGTTGCTTGGCGACGCCGCGGGACCGCTGCACGACCTTTTCCAGGTCGAAGCCGATGCCTTCGGCCGACAGCCCGAAATCCTGGGCGCGGTGCATCAGGTGGAACACCTCGGCCGACCGCAGCAGCGCCTTGGTGGGGATGCAGCCCCAGTTCAGGCAGATGCCGCCCAGGTGCTCGCGTTCGATACAGGCCACCTTCAGGCCCAGTTGCGCGCCGCGGATCGCGGCGACATAGCCGCCCGGCCCCGCGCCAATCACCACCATGTCGAAATTCTGGGCCATAGGTTTCCCTCGTCTGGTCACGATAGTTCAGCGTTAAACCAATCCGGCAGGGGGAACAAGCGGGCCGGTTACGCGGCGTCAGCAGCCTTGCGGTCGGCCGGGTCGGATTGCTTCTCGTCCAAGGCGGCCTCGACGGCAATGGTCGTGGCATTGGGCGTGATGACGGCAAAGTTGCCCTGTTCCTCGGGCGTCAGGGCGCGGCGGCGGGTCGTGCGCCAGCCGGCATAGACCGTCAGCAGCGCCAGCAGCAGGGCCATATAGACCCAGAACCCGTCCGGCCCGATGACCTCCATCAGCCAGCCGGTGATGACCGGACCGCCCATCGACCCGATGCCATAGATGAACAGCAGCCCGGCCGAGGCCGCCGCCATGTCCGTCTGGTCCAGGTAGTCGTTGGTATAGGCCAGCAGCAGCGCATAGA
>JAPSIP010000080.1 GCA_031178645.1 Paracoccus sp. (in: a-proteobacteria)
TGACCGGCGGCACCGGCCCCGCCCCCCGCGACCAGACCCCCGAGGCTGTGATGGACGTGGCCGAAAAGGAACTGGAAGGCTTCGGTGAGGAAATGCGCCGCGCGTCCTTGCGAGAGGTGCCGACCGCGATCCTGTCGCGCCAGACGGCGGTGATCCGGGACGCGACGCTGATCATCACCCTGCCGGGGAAGCCGGCGGCGATCGCCACGTGTTTGCAGGCTGTGTTCGCAGCGGTGCCCTATTGCCTGGACCTGATCGGCGCGGCGCGAGTGGAAACGGATCTGGCGAAGGTGAAGGCGTTCCGGCCAAAAGTATAACTAACCTCATGGCCCGTAGCGGCTAGATAAGCCTTGCCTTGTTACGCCGCTGCCGATCAGTGGCTATCCCGTGAACATCCTGGTTAACTGACGGCTTGCCAAGCTGACGAACTGGATCCGGCTATGCAACCAGGTCGATGGTTCTTAGGATATCGTCCAGATCAACGTCGAAACCGTCCCGGTCCCCGTTCGCGACGACAAAGCCATACCGCATCTCCAGGAGATCGGTGAAATCCTTCCAGACATTGTTGAAGCGATACGGAGGCTGGATGGTCAGCAATGCGCCCTTGTCCGCCAGGGTCAGGAGCGCATGCCCCAGCGAGCTTCCTTCAACACCGATTGCAATACGCGCGCCCGACAGCTTGCGGACGATGTCATCCGCCGTTTCCTTGGCCGGATCGACGATTTCGAAGCCGCGAGCAGCCAGACCCTCTGCGATTGCGGCCTCGTTGCGGAGCAATCGCGGTTGCGAACCCGTCTCGCCGCGTATCAGGAAGACGCCATGCCCGCTGCGCGCCGGGGGTAACGCCTGCAGACGTTCCCGCAGAGTGCAAAGCCGCTTGCGGCGATTTTGCGTCATTCCGACATCGTGAAACACCCAGGCATCCTTGATGCGGGCATTGCCTGTGGTTTTCCAATCTATCCCCATCATCTGGCGATAAGCGACAGGATGGCTCCAGTTGGCATGGCGATAGCTGAAGGGGCGGTAAACCGGCGCAAAATCGCGTGCAAGAAGGGCAGTGCCAATGTCGCCGACAAGATAATGACCGAAATAAACGTCGCTGACAGGCGTGCCCACAAAGGCTGCTTGATTGATGTCGCAGTCGACCATGGCGGCAAGCGGCGGTCGATCGCGCAGCATCTGATATCGGCAGCCGTTTGAATAAAGCGTTCCGCCAATCAACAGGCAATTCCTGAGCCTGTAGGCCATTGTCGCCGAATGATGGACTGGCGTTGCCGTAAGTCGGTCCATTTCCTGCTGATGGGTGGTTTGGAACTGGACGCTCTTTACGCGGTCCAGTTGGCCCGGCAGAAAGGTTGCCGTTGTCCGGATGGCGATTTCAGGCTCGGCGACGGCCACCGTCTCGCAAGCGGCCTTGGCAATATCTCGGTCCATGAAAGCGCTTTTGCGAATACGATGCAGCAGAGGCGCAAGCGACATGGGGAACCAACACTGATAACCAATAATCCAAGCATCGTCTTGAAAATGAATGCACCAAGTATATTCCTTTGCGGCAATATGTCCTTTCGGCTAGGTGGAATCCCTTTCAGCCCAACCACCCCACCACAATCGGGGCGATTATCGCTGTCAGCACCGCGTTCAGCCCCATCCCGATGCCTGAAAAGGCGCCTGCCGTCTCGTTCACCTGAAAGGCTCTTGCCGTCCCGATCCCATGCGCGGCGACGCCCACCGCAAAGCCGCGCGCCCTCCAATCCCTGACCCGCAGCGCGTTCAGCAGGGGTGTCACCACAATTGCCCCGAAGATGCCGGTCAGCAGCACCAGGGCAGCGGTCAGGGTGGGCTGGCCTCCGATCCGTTCGGCAATGCCGATGGCGACGGGGGCGGTGGTGGACTTGGGCGCCAGGGAGGCCAGCACCGGGCCGCTGATCCCGAAGGCGCGGGCGATCAGCAGGGCAGAAGTGATCGCCACCCCCGACCCGACCACCAGCCCCGCCAGCATGGGCCATGCGGCGCGGCGGACGCGGGGCAGGTTGTCGTACAAGGGCAGCGCCAGGCAGACCGTCGCGGGGCCAAGCATGAAGTGGACGAACTGCGCGCCCTCGAAATAGGTGGCGTAATCGGTGCCGGTTGCGCCCAGCAGCAGCGCCAACAGGATCACCGCGATCAGCACCGGGTTGGCCCAGCTTTGCCGCCCCGCCGCGCGGAACAGCGCGTCGCCGATGACATAGGCCACCAGCGTCGCCGTCAGCCACAGAAGCGGCCCCTGCGCCAGATAGGACCAGATCAGCGCCGGGTCAGTCATTGCTACGCCCCTTCAGGGCGGATGGATCGACCGCCCCCGTCCACCGGGCCACCGCCTGGAAGGTCAGCGCCCCCGCCGCGATGGCCAGCAGCGTGGACCCCATGATCGCCAGGGCCAGCCCGATCCCGTGGTCGCGCAGCACCGGCCAGTGCGCGACGACGCCTACGCCCGCAGGCACGAAGAACAGCGACAGATGCGACAGCAGGCCCTGGGCTGTCGGCCTCAGCCGCGCGGCCAGGGTGGGGCGCAGGATGCAGGCCGCGACCAGCAGGCACAGCCCCACCACCGGGCCGGGCAGGGGCAGGTCCAGGGCGCGGGACAGGATCTCTCCGACCAGTTGAAAGGCCAGAATCAGGGACAAGGCGGTGATCATGGCCCGATGGTAGCAAGAAACACCCGCCAGACTATGCGCATCTTGTGGAAAGTCAGTTGCCGCGCGCCAGATATAGCACGGACAGGTTGACTCGGACCTCGGTCATGCGACAATCGACAGGGGAACAAAAGGGAACCACCGCTTGCGCTTCGACCGGCTTCGACTGAACGGCTTCAAAAGCTTCGTGGACCCGACCGACTTGGTCATCCGCGAAGGGCTGACCGGCGTGGTCGGCCCGAACGGCTGCGGCAAGTCGAACCTGCTGGAGGCGCTCCGTTGGGTCATGGGCGAGAACCGCCCCACTGCCATGCGCGGCGAGGGGATGGAGGACGTGATTTTTGCCGGCACCGCCCGCCGGTCCGCCCGCGCCCATGCCGAGGTGGTGCTGACGGTGGACAACCGCGACCGGCTGGCGCCTGCGGGCTTCAACGACAACGACCAGTTCGACATCGTGCGACGCATCACCCGGGACGCCGGGTCGGCCTACAAGATCGGCGGCAAGGACGTGCGGGCGCGCGACGTGCAGATGCTGTTCGCGGATGCCTCGACGGGCGCGCATAGCCCGGCGCTGGTGCGGCAAGGCCAGATCAGCGAATTGATCAGCGCTAAGCCCCGAAGCCGCCGCCGGATCCTCGAGGAAGCGGCGGGCATCAGCGGTTTGTATCAGCGCCGGCACGAGGCCGAACTGAAACTGAATGGAGCCGAGGCGAACCTGGTGCGGGTCGAGGATACGCTGGACCAGTTGTCCACGCAGGCCGCAAGCCTGGCGCGGCAGGCCCGCACCGCCGCCCGCTATCGAGAGATCGGCGCGGCGCTGCGCTTGGCCGAGGGCGCGCTGCTTTATCGCCGCTGGTCCGAGGCCGAGTCAGCCCGGCTGGCCGCCGCCGAGGCTCTGGCCGCCGCGATCCGCGATGCCGCCGCCGCCGAGGCAGCCTCCCGCGAGGCCGGCGCCAGGCGCGAGGAGGCCGAGGCCGTGCTACCCGACCTGCGAGAGGAGGAGCAGGTGGCCGCCGCCATCCTGTCCCGCATCGTGGTCGAGCGCGAGGCCCTGGACGAGGCCGATGCGCGTGCCGCCGGGGCCATCGCTAGTCTTCAGGCCCGCATCGCCCAACTGGCCCGCGACCTCGACCGCGAGGAATTGCTGAACCGCGATGCCGGAGAGGTGGTCGGGCGGCTGGCCTGGGAACAAACCGAACTGGAAAAGGCCGGGCAGGGGCATGACACCCGTCTGGACGCCGCAGCCCATGCCGCCGATGAGGCAGCCGAGGCCCTGCGCGAGGTCGAGGCGCGCCTGGCGGAACTGACCGACGAGGCTGCCCGCCTCGCCGCCCGCCACCAGTCGGCGGAACGGCTGGTGGCCGACCTGCGCGCGATGCTGGCCCGGTCCGAGCGTGCCGCGGCCGAGGCCGAGGCCAACGCCGCCCGTGCCGCCGACGCCGGTGCGCTGGCCGAGGACGCCCTTGCCACCGCCGAGCAGGCGCAGGAACTTGCCGCCGAACGGGCCGAGGCCGCCGAGGATGCGCTTGCCGCCACTGAGGCCGCGCGGGCCGAGGCAGAGGCGCTGGAAACCGCCGCCCGCATCGCCCGCGCCGAGGCCGAGGGCGAGACAAGCGCCCTTGCCGCCGAGATGGCCGCCCTGCGCCGGCTGGTCGAACGGGGCGGGTCCGGCGGCAAGGCGATCCTGGATCAGGTGACGGTCGCCAAGGGATACGAGATGGCTTTCGGCGCGGCCTTCGGTGACGACCTGCGCGCGGGTCTGGCCGGTGACGGCGAAAGCGGCTGGCACCTGCTGCCCGGCTGGGACGACCTGGAACCCCTGCCCAAAGGTGCCGAGCCGCTTGCGCCGCATGTCGCCGGTCCCGATGCGCTGTCGCGCCGCCTGTCGCAGGTGGGGCTGGTCCGGGACGCGGCCACCGCCGCCGCGACGCAAGCCGGCCTGAAGCCCGGCCAGCGGCTGGTGACGCCTGCGGGTGACCTGTTCCGCTGGGACGGGATGCGGGTCATGGCGGGCGAGGCATCCTCGGCCGCGGCCCTGCATCTGCAAAAGGTGAACCAGCTTGCCGAACTGGCCGATCAGACCGCCGAGGCCGAGGCTCGTGCCGCTGTCGCGGTGGAACGCCATGAAGACGCCCGCGCCGCCCTGGCCGATGCCACCGCGACCGAGAAATCCGCCCGCGATGCCCGTCGCGATGCGGAACGGCAGTTGTCCGACGCCGCCCGCGCCCTGACCCGTGCCGAGTCTGATTTGTCGATGGCCCGCAGCCGGGCCGAGGCGGCAGGGGCCGAACTGTCGCGTCACCGGGCCGACGGCGCGGATGCGCGGGGGCGGCTGGCCCAGGCTGAAGCCGCGCTTGCCGAACTGCCCGACCGGGCCGATGCGGCGGCCGCGCTTGACCATGCACGGATGGGCGTCGAAGCCGCGCGCATCGCCACCATGTCCCGCCGCGCCGCCCTGGACGAGTTGAAGCGCGAGGCCAATGCACGCACCAAGCGGTTGCAGGAAATCGCCAAGGAGGAATCTGGCTGGAAGCTGCGGCTTCAGCAGGCGGGCACCCGTGCATCGGAACTGACCACCCGCCGCGATGCCGCCCAGGCAGAACTTGCCGATGCCGAGGCCCAGCCTGCGGTGCTGGCGGAACGCCGCGCCAGCCTGCAGGCGCGCGAGGCCGATGCGGGGGAACGCCTGACCGCTGCCCGCGACGCGCTGTCGGTGGCCGAGGATGCCGCCCGCGCCGCCGCCCATGCGGAACGCGAGGCCGAACGCGCCGCCTCGGAGGCGCGCGAAACCCGGGCCACCCGCGAGGCCCGGGCCGAGGCCGCCCGCGACGCCGAAGCCGCCGCCCGCGCCCGCATCCTTGAGGAAACCGAGGCGACGCCGCAGGCGCTGCTGGCTTCGCTGGGCACAACGCCGCCCGATACGCCCGCCGCCCAGCTTGAGGACCAGATTACCCGCCTGCGCACGCAGCGCGACAGCCTGGGCGCGGTGAACCTGCGCGCGGACGAGGACAAGCGCGAACTGGAAACGGAACGCGACCGCCTTGCCACCGAAAAGGCCGACCTCGAGGAAGCGATCCGCAAGCTGCGCGCCGGGATCGCCAGCCTGAACCGCGAGGGGCGCGAGAGGCTGCTGGCGGCCTTTGACGCGGTGAACGCCAATTTCACCACGCTGTTCACCACCCTGTTCGGCGGAGGCGAGGCCCGGCTGGTGCTGGTCGAATCCGACGATCCGCTGGATGCGGGGCTGGAGATCCTCTGCCAGCCGCCGGGCAAGAAGCTGTCCACCCTGTCGCTGCTGTCCGGGGGCGAACAGACCTTGACCGCGATGGCGCTGATCTTCGCGGTGTTCCTGGCCAACCCCGCACCGATCTGCGTTCTGGACGAGGTGGATGCACCGCTGGACGACGCCAATGTCAGCCGCTTCTGCGACCTGCTGGACGAGATGACCCGCCGCACCGACACCCGGTTCCTGATCATCACCCACCACGCCGTCACCATGTCGCGCATGGACCGGCTGTTCGGCGTCACGATGGTCGAACAGGGCGTCAGCCAGTTGGTCAGCGTGGATCTGCAACGCGCCGAAGCTCTGGTCGCCTAGGGCGGGCCTTGCTACGGTGCCGCCCGAATCCGGAACAATGAGGACAGCCATGAGCATCGAAGCCACCCTGGCCGACAAGGGCATCACCCTTCCCGCCGCGCCCGCGCCCGCCGCGAACTATGTGCCCTTCGTGCAGACCGGCAACCTGATCTTCGTATCGGGCCAGATCAGCCAGGACGAGAGCGGCCTGATCAAGGGCCGCCTGGGCGACGGCATGTCCGTTGACGAAGGCGCCGCCGCCGCGCGCCGCTGCGGGCTGGCGCTGATCGCGCAACTGAAGGCCGCCGTGGGCGATCTGGATCGCGTGCGCCGCGTGGTGAAGCTGACGGGCTTCGTGAACTCGACCCCCGATTTCACGGACCAGCCCAAGGTCATCAACGGCTGCTCGGACCTGATGGTCGAGGTCTTCGGCGATGCCGGCCGCCATGCCCGTGCCGCCGTATCCGCCCCCGCGCTGCCCCTGGGCGTCGCCGTCGAAATCGAAGCCATCTTCGAG
>JAPSIP010000081.1 GCA_031178645.1 Paracoccus sp. (in: a-proteobacteria)
CGCTGGGCCTCGGCCTTCCAGGCGTCATAGGCGGACTGGTAGTTCGGGAAGATGCCGACGATGTGGATGTTGTCGGTGTCGCGGAACTGGGTGCCCTGCGGGTCGGTCAATTCGCCGCCGAAGACAAGATGCAGGCGTTGGCTCATGGTGTTTCCCCTGATTGACTTGCGCGCGGACCCTAGCGCGGCAGCGCGGCAAGCGAAAGCCGCGAAGCCTGCACGACCCCCGCGGCGGCGCGCAGTGCTGCAGGGCCGGATGGGTATTTGGGCAACGAAGAAGCCGGTCCTAGAGCCCCGAGAGGCGCAGGATCGCGTCCCATTCCGCCTCCGACACGGGTTGCACGGACAGGCGCGAGTTGTTGACCAGCACCATGTCCTTCAGCGCCGGTTCCTGCTTGGCCTGGTCCAGCGAGATGGCCTTGGGCAGGGGCTTTACCGCCTTGATGTCGACGCATTCCCATTTCGGATCCTCGGCTTTGCTGTCGCGATGGGCCTCGGCGATGACCTCGACGATGCCCACGGCTTCCTTGCCGATGTTGGAATGGTAGAACAGGCCCTGATCGCCCAGCTTCATCGCGCGCATGAAGTTGCGGGCCTGGTAGTTGCGCACGCCGTCCCATTCCTCGCCCCGGTCGCCGCGCGCGACGAGGTCGTCCCAGCTGAAGACGTCCGGTTCGGACTTGAACAGCCAGTATGCCATCAGCCGATCACCTTCTTCCATTCGGTGATCTCGACCGAATCGAACAAGCCGGCCAGGCCATAGGGGTCGCTGGCGGCCCATGCTTTGGCGGCACCCAGGCTGTCGGCTTCCAGCACCAGAAGCGAGCCGCGCATTTCGCCATCGGTCAGCATCGGGCCGCCGAACAGGACGACGCCGGTGTCGCGGACATAGGCAAGGTGAGCCTCGCGGTTGGCCATGCGGGTTTCAAGGGCGCCGGGCTTGTCGCGGCAGATCAGGGCGAACAGGGGCATCATTCCTCCTTCAGGGGTCGGGTCATCAGGTGCTGGGCCGCGTCGTCCACCGTCATGCGGCCCTCGGCCAGGCGGGCGACCATGGCGGCGATGGGCATGTCGCAGCCCATCTTGCCGGCCAGGGCCGCGACGGCGCGGGCGGTGGCGGCGCCTTCGACGGTGGTGGCGGTGTCAAAGGGTTGGCGGGCGCCAAGCGCCTGGCCATAGCGGAAGTTGCGCGATTGCTGGGACGTGCAGGTCAGCGTCAGGTCGCCCAGGCCCGATAGCCCGGTCAGCGTTTCCGGACGCGCGCCCAGGCGGGCTGCAAGACGGGTCATTTCCGCGAAGCCGCGGGTGATGATGGCGGCGCGGGCGCTGTCGCCCAAGCCCGCGCCGATGACGACGCCCGCCGCAATGGCGATGACATTCTTCAGCGCCCCGCCCAGTTCCGCGCCCGTCACGTCGGTGGTGCGGTAAAGCCGCAGGACCGGGGTGGACAGGTCCTGCTGCAGCGCGCGGCCCGCGCCCGCGTCGGCGCAGGCCAGGGTCAGGGCGGTGGGCAGGCCGCGCGCGATATCGGCGGCGAAAGACGGGCCGGTGAGGACCGCCACTGTGGCCTGGGGACAGGCGTCATGCAGCAGGGCCGAGGGGCCGGTCAGATGGGACAGGTCGATGCCTTTGGCCGTGCTGACAAGGTGCTTGCGCGCCAGCAGCGCGGCATGTTGCGCCATAAAGCCGCCCAAGACCTGCGCGGGCAGGGCCAGCAGCAAGGTGTCGGCTTGGGCGGCCGCTGTCAGGTCGTCGGTGATGCATACCTCTTGGGGCAGCGTCACGCCGGGCAGGCGGGGGTTGTCGCGGCCCCAGCTTGTGTCCCGCGCCCAAAGCGTCACCGGGCCGTTCGCGGACAGGGCCACCGCAAGCGCCGTGCCAAAGGCGCCCGCGCCCAGGATCGCGATGCTCATGCCTTTGCCCCCTTCTTGCCGCCGCCCAGCATCGGCGCGGCGCTGCGATCCAGCGGCCAGCGGGGCCGCGCGGCCAGATCCATGCCGTCGTACTGGCCCAGGGCAAAGCGTTCCGCCCCCGCCCAGGCGATCATCGCGCCGTTGTCGGTGCATAGCGCCAGCGGCGGGGCCAGGAAGCGCGTGCCCGCGTCTTGGGCCACCCGTTCCAGGGCCGCGCGGATCGTGCGGTTGGCGGCGACCCCGCCCGCGACGGCCAGAACCGGGGCGGGGCTGGCGGCCAAGGCGCGGCGGGATTTCTCGGCCAGGACTTCGGCCACGGATTGCTGGAATGCCGCGCAAAGATCCGCGCGGTCTTGCTGTCGCAGCCCGCCCTGCTCCGCGATCAACTGATCGCGCAGGCGCAGGGCGGCGGTTTTCAGGCCCGAGAAGGACATGTCGCAGCCGGGCCGGTCCAGAAGCGGGCGGGGCAGGGCGAAGCGGTCGGGATCGCCGGTCGCGGCCTCGGCCTCGACGGAAGGCCCGCCAGGCTGGGGCAGGGCCAGCAGCTTGGCCAGCTTGTCGAAAGCCTCGCCCGGGGCGTCGTCGATGGTGCCGCCCAAACGGGTGAAATCCTGCGGCCCGTCCACCCGCAGGAACTGGCAATGCCCGCCGGATACCAGCAGCATCAGATAGGGAAAGCCGATTCCGTCGGTCAGCCGCGGCGTCAGCGCATGACCTGCCAGGTGGTTCACCCCGATCAGCGGCAGGCCCGCCCCCGCAGCGATGCCCTTGGCGCACATCACGCCCGCCATGACCCCGCCGATCAGGCCCGGCCCCGCCGTGACCGCGACCGCCGTGATATCGCGCAGCGCAACGCCCGCCTGCGACAGCGCCTGTTCGACGACCAGATCCAGCCGTTCCGCATGGGCGCGGGCGGCGATCTCCGGCACGACGCCGCCGAAATCGGCGTGCAGGGCGGTCTGGCTGCTGACGACAGAGGCCAGGATCCGCCGGCCGCCCGTCACAAGCGCGGCGGCGGTGTCGTCGCAACTGCTCTCGATGCCAAGGAAAATCTGGGTGTCGTCCATGCTCTTGCCGGGCGGGGGAATGGCGCTTACGCCTGAAGGCCCTAGCACCCGATCCGAGATTTGCCAATGTCCCCCGACCCGCGGCCCGTCCTGCTGCTGACCCGCCCCCAGGCGGATTCCCGGCGTTTCGCGGCGCTGCTGCCGGATTGGCGGGCCGTGATCTCGCCCATCCTGCGGATCGTTGCGGTGGAACACGACGCCGCCCTGCTGCGCGATGCGCCGGGGCTGGTCTTCACCTCGGCCCATGCGGTGGCGTCTGCCGGGCCGGGGCGGGGGCGGCTGGCGATCTGCGTGGGTGGGCATACGGGGGCATTGGCGCGGCAGGCGGGCTTTGCGGTTCAGGAAGGCAACGGATTTGCCGAAAGCCTGCTGCCGCTGATAAAGGCCGCGCCCGTGCCGCTGGTCCATCCGCATGGTCGCCATGTGGCGAAGGTCCTGCCGGTACCGGGCGTGGTTGTCTATGACCAGCAGGCCCAGCCCCTTACGGCCGAGGCGCAAGCCCTGCTGGCGGGCAGGGACCCGGTGGTGGTGCCGCTGTTCTCGCCCCGCAGCGCGCGGCTGCTGGCGGAACCGGCAAGGGCCGCGCGGTCGCCCATGACGATCGTGGCGATCAGCGAGGCGGCGCGGGCGGCCTGGGACGCCCCCTTCGCCGGACAGTCGGTCGCCGCAACGCCCGACATCGAGGCAATGGCTGCGGCCATCCGCCGCCTGCCGCTGGCGGAACAATGATGCGCAGGGCGGGTTGAGAAGCGGCCCTTGCCTGATTAGGCTGCAGGCCAAGGCGCGGCCACCCTGCCGCCGCGAGACGGGGACCAAACGTGAAAAAGCCAGACAAGACCAAGAACACCAGCACATCCGCAACCCCGCAGGACGACACGCCCCTGATGCCGAAAAAGGACGCCGCCGCGCCCGGCGTGATCGCCGCGACCGATATCGGGTCCAGTGACGGCACGAAGGCCGCGGCCCTGGGGGGCGAAATCAAGCCCGTCGATTCGACATTGCTGGGCGACAAGACCGGGCAAAGCCCCGCGGCCGAGCGGAAGCCGGCGCAGGATCAGGGTCCGGCCGATGCCAAGGTCGAGAAAGCAAAAGCCGCCGAGGCAAAGGCTGACGCCAAGCCAGGCCCGGCAAGCGAGAAGCCGACTTCGGTTCCTTCGTCGGGTTCGGTTTCGTCGGGATCGGCGTCTTCGATGGCGTCCACGTCGTCGGGATCTGCGACAAGCTCTGCCTCGCCCTCGGCGCCAGCCCAGAAGGTGACGGTACAGAAGACCGGCTTCTGGCCCGTGGTCCTGGGCGGCGTGGTGGCGGCGGGCCTTGGCTCGGCCGCGACGATCTGGGCGCTGCCGCATCTTCCCGCGGGCTGGCTGCCGGAACAGCCGGCACCCGCGGCGGCGCCCGAGGTGGATGTTGCCGCGATTCGCGACGATGCCGTTGCCGCGGCCCAAAGCGCGACCGCCGAGCAGATCGACGCCCTGCGGGCCGAATTGGCCGCGCAGGCCGAGCAGGGGGCCCAACAGCCCGTCCCCGCCGGCCCGTCCGAGGAAGACCTGGCCGCCCTGCGCCAGCAGGTCGAACAGCAGGCCGCGCGGGTCGAGGAATTGGCCGCCCGTCCGCAGATCGACCCCGACATGGCCGCGCGCATCCAGACGCTGGCGGACCAGGCAGGGGCGTTGGAACAGCAGATCCAGACCGCCGCCCAGGCCGCCCAGGCCCAGATCAACGCAGCCCAGGCCGAGGCCCAGCAGTTGCAGGAGGCCGCCGCCGAAAGCACCCGCCGGGCCGAGGCCGTGGCTGCCGTCGCGTCGCTGCAGTCCGCGCTTGACCAAGGGGTCAACCCCGACGAGGCCCGCCAGACGCTGGAAGGCGTCGGGCTTGAGGCGCCCGAGGCACTGACGCGCGAGGTTCCCAGCCTCGACAGCCTCCAGGCCGATTTCCCGCAGGCCGCGCGGGCAGCCCTGCGCACCTCGCTGCGCCAGGACAGCGCGGCGGGCAATGGCAACCTTTTGACGAACTTCCTGCGCGCCCAGACCGGCGCGCGTTCGGTCGAGGCGCGCGATGGGTCCGATCCCGACGCGATCCTGTCGCGGGCCGACGGCGCGGTCGAGGAAGGCCGGATCGGCGATGCCCTGACGGAAATCAAGGCCCTGCCGGAAGAAGCCAAAGCCGCCCCCGCCATGGCCGACTGGCTGGCCGGGGCCACGGCCTATCGCGATGCTCAGGCGGCACTGTCCGACCTGTCCGCCCCTTCAAACTGAGGTCCGGGCAATGCTGCTGTCCTTGTTGAAAATCCTGTTCTTTTTCGCGGTCGTCCTGGTCGTTGCCCTTGGCGCGGTGCATCTTTCGGAAACCGGCCAGATGTTGCGCATCGAATATGCCGGTACCGAATATGCCCTGACCCCCGTCAAGGCCGTGGTCGCGCTGCTGATCCTGATGGTCCTGGCTTGGCTGGTCTTCAAGGCCCTGGGCCTGTTCCTGGCCTTTATCCGCTTCCTTGCCGGGGACGAGACCGCCATCGACCGCTATTTCGCCCGGTCCCGCGAACGCAAGGGCTATGCCGCCCTGGGCGAGGGGATGTTGGCCGTCGCATCGGGCGAAGGCAAGCTGGCCCAGGACAAGGCCGCCAAGGCCGAGAAATACCTGAACATGCCCCATATCACCAACCTCCTCTCCGCCCAGGCCGCCGAAGTCGCGGGCGACAGGGCACGGGCGGGCGCGGTGTATCGCACGCTGCTGGAAGACGACCGCACCCGCTTCGTGGGCATCCGCGGGCTGATGCGCCAGAAGATCGACGAGGGCGACACGGCGACCGCGCTTCTGCTGGCGCAAAAGGCCTATGCGCTGAAGCCCAAGCACCGCGAATTGCAGGACACGCTGCTGGATCTGGAAATGCGCGAGCATGACTGGAAGGGCGCGCGGCAGTTGCTGAAGGACAAGCGCCGACAGGGTGATCTGCCCAAGGACGTGCATCTGCGGCGCGACGCCGTTCTGGCCCTGCAGGAGGCCAGGGAGGTTCTGGCCCACGGCAATTCCATCAGCGCCCGCGAGGCGGCGATTTCGGCCAACAAGGCCTCGCCCGACCTGATCCCGGCGGCGGTGCTGGCGGCGCGCAGCTATATCGCGCAAAAGGATTATCGCAATGCCTCGCGCGTCTTGGAAAAGACTTGGTCGGTGCGGCCCCATCCCGATGTGGCGGCAACCTATGCCGAGATCGTGCCGGACGAATCGTCCTCGGCCCGCCTGACCCGGTTCGAGCGCCTGATAGGCAAGAACCCCAATCACGAGGAATCGCGCCTGCTGCGGGCCGAACTGCTGCTGACGGCCGAGGATTTCCCCGGCGCGCGGCGCGCCCTTGGCGATCTGGCGGAAAAGCATCCGACCGTACGGACCCTGTCGATCATGGCCGCGATCGAGCGCGGCGAGGGGGCCGACGACAGCGTGGTGCGCGGCTATCTGACGCGGGCGCTGACGGCGTCGCGCGGGCCGCAATGGGTTTGCGACAAGTGCCACAACGTGATGGCCGCCTGGTCGCCCACCTGCGACAGCTGCGGCGGCTTCGACACGCTGACTTGGCGGGAACCCGAAACCCGTTCCACCGCCGCATCCGCCACCCCTGGCGCGGAAATGCTGCCGCTTCTGGTCGGCGTGCCCAAGCAGCAACCTGCCGCGGCCCAGCCCGAGATGTCCGATCCCGCACCGGCGTCCGACGTGACGCCGCCCCCTTCGGCGCAGCCCAAGCCTGCCACGTCGAAAACGCGCCGCCGCGAGGTCGCGCAG